>JABJPZ010000214.1 GCA_018663635.1 Crocinitomicaceae bacterium | reverse complement strand
TCCATCTGAACCGGAGATTCTTTTATTCGAAAAGGCTGTATTTTATCTGACGGAACTGGAGTTAGTCCCGATTTGATAAATTCATCTATTTCAGCACCATAAGGCGAACTGGCCAAGGTCATTTGGTGAACAAGATTATAATTAACAATATTGATCACTACCTCGGGAACCTGTGTTACATTATTAAAGGTGTCTTTGCTTTGATTCGTTCTTCCACTTCTAGCCGGAGAAAATACGGCAATGGGTGGGTTTGCACTGAACACATTAAAAAAACTGAAAGGAGCTATATTGGGCACACCATTTTTATCGATTGTGCTTGCGAAGCAGATGGGTCGCGGTCCAACACTTCCGAGTAAATAGTGATGTAATTTGGGTACAGGAATTTCTTTCGGATCAATCGTTAACATAATTAGAATTGATTAATTGTTGTGCAAAGTTAGTAAGACATATAATGCTCTCGCTTGTTTAGTGCCAAATCTTTTCAAAAAAAACTTCATTTTTTCAAAAAATAAATATCTTTGCAGTCCTTTTAAAATAGCCAAAGGGCGAAAGGGATTGAAATTATTGCGGATGTGGTGGAATTGGTAGACACGCTAGACTTAGGATCTAGTGCCGTGAGGCGTGGGGGTTCGACTCCCTTCATCCGCACTAAATTGTTCAGATGGTGTCCTGTTTACAGGATGCCATTTTTTAGTTTTTGCAAAAGATAATTGTGATGGATATTAAGCAAGAAAAAATTGACAAGTTAAATGCGCTACTTCATGTAAAAGTTAGTCCGCTGGATTATACTGAAAAAGTAGACGAGACATTGAAAACTTATCGTAAGCAGGCAAACATTCCTGGATTTAGGACGGGGAAGGTGCCCATGGGTCTGATTAAAAAGAAATATGGGCCATCTGTTGTGGCAGAAGAGGTAAATAAGATTATTAACAATGCGCTTTACGAGCACATCACTGAAAATAAAGTTGATATTCTGGGTAATCCAATGCCAAAGGAAGAAGAGAACAGCACCATTGATTGGGCAAATCCTTCAGATATGGAATTCACATATGAAATTGGTTTAGCTCCGGAATTTAATGTGAAATTATCGAAGAAAGATAAGGTAGTTTATCATAGGGTTAAGGTGGATAGTGAAGTGATCGATAAACAAGTAAATGATTTTGCAAAACGCTATGGGAAATTAGTGCCTTGTGATAAATCTGAAAGTAATGATATGTTATTAGGTGCTTTCAAGGAATTGGATGGTGCTGGCAATGAGAAAGACGGGGGCATTTTACATACGTCAACAATCTCTATTGAGTTTCTAGATGATGCAAAAGTAAAAGAGAAGCTAGTAGGACTTAAGGTGGGGGATAAAATAATCCTAAATCCTGAAGAAGTTTCGAAGGGAGAGGCAGATAAAGCAGCCATGTTAGGCATTACGAAGGAAGAGCTTGCTGGTATAAGCGATGAGTTCGAGTACACCTTGACAGAAATTAAGAGAATGGAGCCGTGCGCAATTAACTCTCAATTATTTGATAAAATCTATGGAGAGGGTAATGTGAAAACTGAGGCGGAATTCCGAGATAAAATCAAAGAGGAAATGGGAAAAGTATTTTCCAAAGATTCGGACATGGTTTTTAAAAGAGATTTATCTAATGTTTTAATTGGAAAACTGAAGTTGAATCTTCCAGATGACTTTCTTAAAAGGTGGATCAAGGCGACGAATGAAAAAGAAATAAGCAGTGAACAAATTGATGAGGAATATGCTCAATATTCAAAATCATTAAAGTGGCAATTGATTGAGAATAAAATCATCTCTGATAATGAACTGAAAGTGGAGCAAGATGAAGTAGTATCTTATACAAAAGGATTACTGTCTCAACAATATGCACAATACGGAATGCCTACTCCGGATGAAGAAGAATTGACCGATAGCGCGGTAAACGTACTTCAAAATCAGGATGAGGCGAAGAAAATTTACGAGGCAATTTACGAGACTAAAATCATCAATTTTGCTAAGGAGTCGATTAAGATAGAAGAGAAAGAATTGAGCTACGAAGATTTTGTAAAAGTAGCATCAGCTCAGTAGTCAAAAGACATTTAATGTGAATTAAGGCCCCTGAAATAGGGGCTTTTTTAATTCCAATTGATTTTACAGAATCACGGCATTGAATAAATCCTATATTTAAGGTTGAAAATAGAAAAGGCAGGTTTTTGAAAACAGACTGCCACATTTTGATAATTTATAAAATAGTGCTCTTTATTATTTTTGGAGCTATTAAAATTTAAGCTGAAATGGATTACGGAGATGAGTTTAGAAAATATGCTACTAAGCACAAAGGAATTAGTAGCACGTCTTATGATAAATACATGTCGCATGCGTATGGCGGTGTTGAAAACATGACAAGAACGGTTATTGAAGAAAGACAGATGCCTTTTAGAGAAGTAGATGTGTTTTCTAGACTCATGGCGGATCGAATCATTTTTTTAGGTACTGGAATCGACGATTATATCGCAAATATTATTCAGGCGCAATTACTTTTTTTGGAATCTACAGACCCGAAAAAAGACATTCAGATTTATTTAAATTCGCCGGGTGGTTCCGTTTATGCTGGTCTCGGAATCTATGATACTATGCAATACATTGGTCCGGACGTGGCTACAATATGCACTGGGATGGCAGCATCAATGGGGGCTGTTTTGCTTTGTGCAGGTGCTGCTGGTAAAAGAACTGCATTAAAACATTCAAGGGTAATGATTCATCAACCGCTTGGTGGTGCCTCTGGACAGGCTTCTGATATCGAGATTACTGCAAAAGAAATTCAAAAATTAAAGAAAGAGCTGTATGAAATTATTGCTAATCATTCTGGTCAAACGTATGAAAAGGTTTGGGAGAACTCGGATAGGGATTATTGGATGATAGCAGATGAAGCTAAGGAATACGGTATGATTGATGAGGTTCTTTTTCGAAAAGAAAACTCAAAAAAATAAGTATAAATAGCACTTTATAAACCTGTCTCTAAGTTGACTATTCTAGGAAGGGGCAATGTTTTTTCGTATTTTTGCAAACCATGGCTGAAAAAAACGATGTCAGATGCTCATTTTGTGGGCGACATAAAAAAGATACCAATGTACTGATAGCTGGTATCACAGGACATATCTGTGATAACTGTATTGGTCAGGCAAATCAAATTGTTGAGGAAGAAGTTTCGCACACCAAGGATGTTGCTTTAGAATCGTCATTTACGTTGCTAAAACCAATGGAAATCAGTGCTCATTTAGATCAATATGTTATTGGTCAGCAAAATGCAAAAAAGGTATTGTCTGTTGCAGTCTACAATCATTACAAAAGACTTTTTCAAAAGAATGAGGAGGATGATATTGAAATAGAGAAGTCTAATGTTGTTTTGGTCGGTAGAACAGGAACTGGAAAAACACTTCTAGCCCGAACTATTGCTAAGATGTTGAAGGTCCCATTTTGTATAGCGGATGCCACTGTACTCACGGAAGCGGGTTATGTTGGGGAAGATGTAGAGAGTATTCTTTCAAGATTGTTGCAAGCAGCAGATTATGATGTTGCATCTGCAGAACGAGGAATTGTGTTTATTGATGAAATAGACAAAGTTGCTCGAAAATCAGATAATCCTTCCATTACCAGAGATGTTTCAGGTGAAGGTGTGCAACAAGCACTTTTGAAGTTGTTGGAAGGCGCAACAGTAAATGTGCCACCGCAAGGGGGAAGAAAGCACCCGGAACAAAAAATGATTCAGGTGAACACTAAAAATATTCTTTTTATATGTGGGGGTGCTTTTTCAGGTATTGAAAAACTCATCGAGAGACGAATCAATATTAATGCTATTGGTTTTAGTGTTTCCAAAGATACTGCTGTTGAGGACGAGGAAAATCTATTGAAGTATGTGAATCCTCAAGACTTGAAAGATTACGGCCTTATTCCAGAACTTATCGGAAGGTTTCCTGTATTAACATTTTTGAATCCATTAGATAAAGAAACCTTAAATAGAATCCTTACTGAACCTAAGAATTCTTTAGTCAAGCAATACATCAAGCTCTTTAAGATTGACAACGTCGATTTGACATTTCATCCAGATGTTTTTGATTTCATCGTGGATAAGGCACTTGAGTTTAAGCTTGGAGCTAGAGGTTTACGATCAATATGTGAGGCTATATTAAACGATGCGATGTTTGAAATACCATCAGATGAAAGCATTAAGAAATTTGAGCTTACTTTGAAGTATGCTAAAGATAAATTCAGTAAGTCGAAGATAAGTACACTTAAAGTAGCTTAGTCGTAGTAATCCTTTTTTCATGAATCACCTTTTTACACTTGCGTTCGTATGCTTTGCTGCATTGCTTCACGGTCAGTTTGAAGTAGAGAATTATTACAAAGATTCTTTCAATGGAGATTGGGGCAAGGCTTTCTCCGAATGTTTTAGAGCAATGGATAGTGCTGGGCACGGCAGCTTAGAGCTAGATGGAACACAAAATTATCGATTCAGGACGTCCGCGGAATTGCCTCGCTTTTCAACAAAAGGCCGTCGAATTTTTATTATTAATGGTAATGGTGCTGTGTTAAGTTCTTCAGTTGATTCAGTCTGCATATTCAATAGAATACCTAAAAGTCAAAGTGAAGCACTTGGAAAAATGATGCAAACACGCTTCACTATTAACGACCTTACCTTTATTGGTGGAAGTAAAGGAATAAATATGGGAGCAACTTATCAAACTGCCATTAGTCGCTGTAATTTTCAATCTCAAAAAAAAGCTGCTATTGATATTCAGTTTGGATTGTCCACTGCTATCGTTCATTGTAATTCAACGAACGCATTTTATGATAATTTTGTTTTAAGGACTGGAAGAGATTGGGGTGGGGGAGATAACAACTCGCAGTCCAACCATTCTGTAATAGATAGATGTAGAGTATATGCAAGGGATGGTGCGAATACTTGTTTTAAGGTATTGGGTTCTGGCGGGGTAGTTATTAGAGATGCAATATCTGAGGGAGCGAAGAATATTGCCTACTCTGTTTATGTTGATAGGTTGGCCAGTACTACCGTTCGTCTTTTTAAGCTGGAGAATTTTCATTTAGAGCATAAACCAAAGGAAGCAGCCATATATATAGAGTCTACGGGTGTGTCTACCATAGATGGTGTTTTTTATCAGTTAGCATATGAAGGTTTTCGACTTATTCAAACGGGTGATAAAACAAATCATATTCATTTAAAGAACGTTCCTCATTATGTTTCTGGTACTGTAATACAGCAGGATTGGCCAAGTACAGGTTGGGTGCTGGAAAATTGTAGTAACAGTTTTTTTAAGCCGTCCTCTTGGCTAGTACGCAATGGAATGAAATTGTCCAATAGGTTACCGATACATTTTAGCGGGACAGGTTATGGCCCTTCTGTCGGAAAACGTTATTGATGCAATAATTGCCTATCTATCCTTTTGGATTAGCATAAAGGTTAACGTCTGAACCGCTTATTTCTTTATCACACAAAATAACTAATCGTTCAATAACATTTCGTAATTCACGAATGTTACCAGTCCAATCCACTTGTTGCAGCGCCTTGATGGCATCTTCTGTTACTTTGTGCAATGGTATTCCTTGGTCTTCACAAATCATGGTCAGAAAATGATTAACAAGTAATGGAATGTCACTTTTACGATCATTTAAAGCAGGAACATGAATCGGAATAACATTTAGTCTATGATACAAGTCTTCTCTGAAATTATTGTTTTCAATTTCTTTTCTTAAGTCCTTATTGGTTGCTGCTAATACCCTTACGTTTACTTTGATGTCTTTATCGCTTCCTACTCGTGTAATTTTGTGTTCCTGCAGTGCTCGAAGTACTTTTGCTTGTGCAGATAAGCTCATATCACCAATTTCATCTAGAAAAATAGTTCCACCATCTGCTTGTTCGAATTTACCCTGGCGCATTTTGTGGGCTGAGGTAAAGGCTCCTTTTTCATGTCCAAAAAGCTCACTTTCAATTAGCTCAGAAGGAATTGCAGCACAATTCACTTCTATGAATGGACATTTACTTCGACTACTTTTTTCATGAAGCTGTCTAGCTACCAATTCTTTTCCAGCCCCATTAGCTCCTGTTATCATCACACGGGCATCACTAGGAGCCACTTTGTCAATCATGGCCTTAATGGTGTTGATTGGTTCAGATTCACCAATAATTTCATGCGTTAATGCTTTGTGTACCTTTCGTTTTAGCACCTTAGTTTCTTGTACTAAATCAGATTTTTCTAATGCATTTCTGATGGTAACTAGAATTCGATTAAGGTCCAGGGGTTTTTCAATAAAATCAAAGGCCCCTTTTTTAAGTGCATCAACTGCTGTCTCCACATTGCCATGACCAGAAATCATTACTACAGGTGAATCGATGCCTTTTTGAATGATTTTTTCAAGTACTTCCAAACCGTCCATCTTCGGCATCTTAATATCACAAAGAACAATATCGTATTTGTTTTTCTCTATAAGATCTAAACCGAGAGCTCCGTTCTCAGCATCATCAACTTTGAACTTTTCGAATTCTAAAATTTCTCTTAATGCACTTCTAATGGGACGTTCATCATCAATTACAAGAATATTAGCCATAGTGTCTGTTTTTACCTTGCCTAAAGTAAGGAATAAGGTGGTTTTGAAAAAGGAATTATCAATTATCTAGCCAAATATTACCTACTTGTATCTTAGCCATTTGAAGAGTTCTTTGTAGGTTACTTTTTTACCATACATTAAGATACCAATACGATAAATTTTACTTGCAAGTTTGGTCGTAAGTATGAATGTGACTATTAAAATAAGCATTGAAGTAAGTATTTCCCACCATACAACATCGCCCATTGCTACGCGCACTAACATGATAATTGGAGAAGTAAAAGGGACATGGCTGAACCAAATAATTGCGTCTCCACCAGGATTACTAATCGCCATAGAGGCAATTACAAAAGCAAATACTAATGGGAGTGTAATTGGAATCATGAATTGTTGCGTGTCGGATTCGCTATCTACTGCCGCACCGACAGCTGCAAAAAGTGATGCATAAAGTAAGTACCCACCTAAAAAATAAAATATAAATAAGCTAACCAGAAGAATCCATGGAATATTGATAAGAGCGCGTAGTAGGTCATTTACTTTTGTAGAGTCAATGTTTTCGCCTGCTTCGATAAGTTCTTGCGATTGCATAAGATCTTGGGATTGCATCAAATCTTGTGATTGGGTAGCAATTGCTGATGGATCAAATAAATCTGGTAATAAAGCTCCTTGGATGAATAACATGAAGACCGAACTTAATATAATCCACATCAAAAATTGAGTCAATCCTACTAAAGCAATTCCTACTATTTTGCCCATCATCAGCTGAAAAGGTCTCACAGAAGATACCATAACCTCAATAATACGGCTGGTTTTTTCTTCGATTACTCCACGCATTACCTGTACCCCATACATGAAAATAAAAACATAGATAATGATTGAAAATAAAAAACCGATGGTACTCTTTATTTCTGTAATTGATTCTTCATTCGTGTTTACATCAATAACCGCGATGTTCATGCGTGTTTGAATTTTTGAATAAGCTTTCAAGTCAAAGCCTGCTTTCTCTACCTTAAGCTTTTCTGCAAAATCATTAACCGTTTCTTTGAGTTCTGCTTGCTTATTGGCACTTAGCGGTTCACTAAAAAAGATTTTTGCTTCATTAACTTTAATGAGATTCCCGGGTAAATAAAGACCAATTTGATCAATAGATTTTTTTTCTTGCAGCTCATTTTTTAACTCGTCTACGGAAGTTCCATTGAAGGTTGCAAATTCAAAATTTTCAGACGTTGGAAAGTCTTTGCTATTGGCCAGATGAGTTTCATCAAACAGCAGTACCTGCAATGTCCCGGACTCTTGAATACCCATGTATATCGCAGATGCATAAAATGCCGCGATTAAAATGGGTCCAAGAAGCGTCATGATAATGAAAGATTTCTTTTTCACCCGACTTCCGTATTCACGTTTTATTATTAGACCAATCTTACTCATTACCTTCTAGATTTGAAGACGGATTAATACTATTGTTAGTTTCGATCTCTTCCGTTTCATTCTTGGCTTGTGCCACATTTTTTTCGACAACTTCGATAAATATTTGATTCATACTTGGCACAATCGGTTGTACACTTTGCACTTCGCAATTGGGTATGATTCCACTTAGAAAGTCATTTAGTTTAACGTGCTCCGTAAGTCTAATTTGTGCCCTAAAGACATTTTCTTCAATTTGGTTTCTAGATATTATTTCAAAGCCACCCCAAAAAGAATTGGCAAACGCAACTACGTTTCCTTTGAATGTTATGGAATATTCTTTTTTACTGAAATCACTTTTAATATTATTTACGCTTCCTGACAAAACATTCTCTGACTTGTTAATCAATGCTATGTCATCGCATATTTCTTCAACAGACTCCATATTGTGTGTTGAAAGAATGACAGTAGCTCCTTCATCACGTAATTTTAGAATTTCTTTTTTGATGATGTTGGTATTAATCGGATCAAACCCACTAAAAGGTTCATCTAAGATTAACAACTTGGGTTTGTGAAGAACAGTGGTTATGAACTGAACTTTTTGTGCCATACCTTTTGATAATTCTTCAACTTTTTTATCCCACCAATCAGAAATTTCAAATTTTTCAAACCACATTGCCAGCTCTTTTTTAGCAAGTTGCTTCTTCATTCCTTTAAGCTGAGCCAAGTAAAGGGCTTGTTCTCCGACCTTCATTTTTTTATAAAGTCCTCTTTCTTCAGGTAAATACCCAATATCTAGAATGTGCTTTGGAGCCAAAGGAGTTCCATCAATTTGAATACTCCCTTCGTCGGGTCCTGTAATTTGATTAACGATTCGAATTAGGGAGGTTTTACCTGCACCATTTGGACCTAACAATCCGAAAACACTTTGTTTAGGAACCGCTATGCTCACATTTTTTAGAGCAGTGTGTGCAGCGTATCTTTTTACTACGCTTTTCGCCTCTAAAGCAAAGTAATCGTTGGTCATAGGATAAATGTAATAAGATTGCTTGTATTATTTATCGAATTATTAAAAGAGGGTTGATTGACATTATAAACGGTCAAATGTAGGTTTCGAACACGTAAAATTAACCAGTTCGAATCAGTGAGAACTTTCTTTTATGAATTAAATAAAAATTCAGGAAAAGTGATTTTTCATGCGGCTAAAGAAACTTTTCTCGTCTTTTCCAGGGTTTGGTGCAAAATTAGTGCTCTCTCTCAGACCTTCTAAAAGTTGTCTTTCCTCTTTGGAAAGTCTTTTTGGTGTCCAAATATGGATAGTGATTAACAAATCACCGGTTCCATAACCATTTAAACTTGGAATACCTTTACCTCTTAGCCTTAATAATTTACCGCTCTGGGTACCTGGATCAACTTTTATTTTTGCTTTACCAGTAACAAGAGGTATCTCTACGGAAGAACCTAAAGCTGCGTCAACGAAATTCACATACGCATTGTAGTGCAAATTTTCACCATCTCTAATCAGTTCTGGGTGGTCTTCTTCTTCAATGAGAACAATAAGGTCACCTGGGACACCGCCTCCCGGGGCAGAATTACCTTGTCCCTGAACATTCAGCTGCATACCACCTTCAACACCTGCTGGAATTTTAATTGGTATAACTACTTCCTTTTTTTCCAATCCGCTAGCATCAACTCCAGGGGGTCTTTTACCAACGGTTTGTCCAGAGCCTTGACAACTTGGACAGGCAGATGCAGTTTGCATTTGACCTAATATGGTATTGGTAACACGAGTAACTTGTCCTGCTCCTCGACAGGTTGAACAAGTCGTAAATTCAACACCTTCTGCGTTTACTAGTTTGTTGACTTTTATTTTCTTCTCAACCCCCGATAGAACTTCCTCAAGGTTGAGCTTAATTTTCACTCTTAAATTGGATCCTTTTGAGCTTCTTCGCTGCCCTCTGCCACCGCCTCCAAAACCAAATCCGCCAAACGCATCACCAAAAATATCTCCGAACTGACTGAATATGTCGTCCATATTCATACCGCCTCCTCCTCCGAAACCACCACCTTGAAAGGCTTGGTGGCCGAATTGATCGTATTGTTGTCTTTTTTGAGAATTACTGAGCACTTCGTAAGCCTCAGCAGCTTCTTTAAATTTTGCTTCAGCAGCCGTATCATCCGGGTTTTTATCTGGATGGTATTTTAAAGCAAGTTTTCGATATGCTTTTTTTATTTCACTGTCTGCAGCTGTTTTGCTGACCCCTAATATTTCGTAATAGTCTTTTTTACTCATGGCTATTGTCCAACAACTACTTTAGCAAATCTGATTACTTTATCGTTTAGTAAATATCCTTTTTCAATAACATCTACCACTTTTCCTTTTAAGTTATCTTTTGGCGCAGGCACATTGGTAAGAGCTTCGTGTTTGTCTACATCAAACGTCTCTCCATTTGAATCCATTCTCTCTAGTCCTTTTGCCTCTAAATTTTTGAAAAGTTTATTATGAATCAGACCAAAACCTTCTTTGAGAGCACTTGGATCTTCTACGTTCTCATTGTTTGTAATTGCACGTTCAAAATCATCCAATACAGGCAGTAAATCTTTCAAAACGTTCTCACTCGCTGTTTTGGTGATATCAATTTTTTCTTTCGCTGTTCGCTTTCTGAAGTTATCAAATTCAGAATATAAACGAATAAATTTCTCATGCCATTCTTTACATTCGATTTCCTTTTTTTCAAACTCAGACAGCTCAGGAGTATTTTCATTTTTGTCTTCTGTTGCATTAGAATCCTCCGCACCAACTTTTGAGGGTTCCATTTTAGCAGCTTTTTTTGACTCTTTAGAAGATTTTATTGTTTCTTCCTTCGTTAGGTCTTCTTCGTTTACACCCATCTTTCCTTTTTTTTTTCGAACCACTTCATTTTGTCAATCTATTTGAGGTCAAGTTCAAATTCTTTGCCAATTAATTTATTAGGCCAGATTGACAGAAAACAGCAGGTATAGCTGACCTGCTGACAGATAATCAGCAGTTGTTTGTCAGGTTAAGTCAGATGTGAGTACTACAATTTTGCGACGTACTTGTCAAGCTCAATGTGAAGGCCTTGACCACGTAGATTTTTCGCAATAATTATTCCATCAGGATCAATTAGAAAACTCGCAGGAATCGAGCGTACACCATAGGCCTTGGCAGCTTTAGATTGCCAACCTCCAAAATCACAAACATGATTGTTCCATGTAAGTCGGTCTTTGCCAATAGCTTGTTTCCAGGCATCCATGTTTTTATCTAATGAAACAGAATAAATTTCAAACCCTTTTGCTTTTTTAAATTTTGCTTCTTTGTATTTTGCATAGGCAGCAACGACATTCGGATTTTCTCTTCGGCAAGGTCCGCACCATGAAGCCCAAAAATCAATTAACACATATTTTCCCTTTAGGGAGGATAATTTGATTAATTTTCCATCTGGGTTTTTTACAGCTAATTCTGGTGCTTGATCACCAATGTTATTTCCAACTAGTGTACTTCTTTTTCTTGGCCAATCGTTTTTATCTAATGGATTGGAGGAATCATATGTGAAGGCAAAGCCGATAGCGGAAACTGCGAAAATGCAGATTAAAATTTTAATACTTTTCATGGTGATTTTACTATTTAACTAACTTGTATTTGTTGTTACAAACAAAAATTATTCCAATAATGTTGTGCTGATAAAGATAGTAAATTAAGTACTCCTTCTAATGTCAGCTCCGATTGCATTCAATCGTTTTTCAATTTCCTGATAGCCTCTATCTATTTGATTAATATTAAGAATTGTGCTTTTTCCTTCAGCACTAAGTGCAGCAATTAACAGTGAAACGCCTGCACGAATATCAGGAGAAGTCATTGAAATACCTCTTAACGGTGTGGATCGATTAAGACCATTAACGGTTGCTCTGTGTGGATCGCAAAGGATAATTTGTGCACCCATATCGATTAGCTTGTCAACAAAAAATAGCCTGCTTTCAAACATTTTTTGATGCACCAGTACGCTGCCTTTTGCTTGTGTGGCAGTAACTAAAATAATGCTTAACAGGTCAGGTGTAAATCCCGGCCACGGAGCATCAGCGACAGTTAAAATAGAACCATCGATATAAGATTCAATTGCATATTCATCTTGTGCCGGAATATAAATATCGTCTCCTTTGCGCTCTAAAGCGATGCCCATTTTTTTAAAAACATTGGGTATTACACCGAGATTATCGTAAGAAACGTCTTTTATAGTAATTTCACTTTTTGTCATTGCGGCCATTCCGATAAATGAGCCAATTTCAATCATGTCTGGTAAAATTCTGTGCTCTGTACCACCCAGTTTATTAACACCTTCAATTTTTAACAAATTAGACCCAATACCTGATATTTTAGCTCCCATTCTATTGAGCATCTTGCACAATTGTTGAAGATACGGTTCACAAGCGGCGTTGTAAATTGTGGTAATTCCCTCGGCGAGTACAGCGGTCATTACAATATTTGCTGTTCCTGTTACAGAAGCCTCATCCAATAGCATGTAGCACCCGGTAAGCTTTTCAGCTTCAGCTCTGTAGAAGTGAGATGCATCATCATAAGTGAATTTAGCCCCAAGCTTTTGAAAACCAAGAAAATGAGTATCCAATCTTCGTCTGCCAATTTTATCGCCTCCGGGTTTTGGAATATATCCTTTGCCAAAACGGGCCAAAAGCGGACCAACAATCATGATAGAGCCTCTTAATGCACCGCCTTTTTTAGCAAATTCTGGAGAGTTCAAAAAATCAATGTCAATGTCGTCGGATTGAAAAAAGTAACTTCCCTTTTCTATTTTTTGGACTTTAACGCCTAGATCTGTCAGTAGGCTAATCAACTTATTGATGTCGACTATGTCGGGGATGTTATCAATGCGAATTTTTTCTGATGTTAATAGAACGGCGCAAAGTATTTGTAACGCCTCATTTTTGGCCCCCTGCGGAG
>JABJPZ010000213.1 GCA_018663635.1 Crocinitomicaceae bacterium | reverse complement strand
TTGTACTGTATACGCTTATCAGGCACGGCATGAATAACTTTGGAGAGGATCAGGGGCATTGGGTGATGACACCCTTTTTTAAAGATCATACTTCTTACGGCGCTGTTTTAGCATTGGTATTTCCAGTAATATGTGGGCTTTTCACATTGGCTAAAGATGGAGTGGAAAGGAGTCTATTAGGCTTATTAATTGCCCTTTTTTCTATAGGTATATTTTTTTCCTACACAAGGGCCTCGTACTTGAGTCTTGCTGGGGCCGTGCTTTTTTATCTCCTTATTAAGTACAGAATCAAATTGAATTATATTTTATTAGTAGGTGTGTTTTTGGGTTCTTTGACCATCGTTAATTGGGACGGTATTTGGATGGATTTAAAAAAGAACAAAGTAGAACATACAACCGAAGAATTTAGTGAGCGATTACAATCGATGTCTAACGTGTCCTCGGATGCTTCAAACCTTGAGCGATTAAACCGATGGTCTTGTGCAGTTGAAATGTTTAAAGAACGACCTTTGTTTGGTTATGGACCGGGCACATATGCTTTCCAGTATGCGCCTTTCCAACATCACGAAGATTTGACGATTATCAGCACCAATTTTGGTGATGCGGGGAATGCTCATAGTGAATATTTAGGGCCTTTATCTGAAAGTGGTTTATTAGGAATGATTGCGATTATTTTGGTTGTCGTATCTATTTTTTACTCTGGCATAACACTTTATTACAAGTTGGATGATCCGTGGCTTAAAACAATTTCTATTTCTTGTGTCTTAGGCTTGTTTACCTATTTTACACATGGGATATTGAATAATTATTTAGATACAGATAAAGCTTCTGTACCTGTTTGGGGATTTGCTGCAATACTGGTAGCAATTGAATACAAATTCAAACAGAAAAAATTAAAAGAACCGACAGCCTAAGATTGCAGTGTCGTCTAAGAAATCAAGATCACCTTTGTAACGGTCTAATTCTGAAAATATCATTTCAGAAAGGTCACTCATGCTTAAATCGTAGTTGTTATGAATGATGTTTATCAAGCGTTCAGTTTCAAATGCCTCATCTCTCTCATTTTCAAGTTCAACAAGTCCATCAGTGTAACAAAATAGTGTCATTTGAGATTCGATAGGTATTGTCTCTACCGAAATAGAAGGTATTTCATCAAGCATTCCTAGTCCGATACATCCTTTGTCTAATTGAATGGATTTTTTCCCATTAGTTAAAATAGGATAATTATGGCCGGCGTTGCAATATTTTAACGTTTTGCTCGTGCAATTGTAGTAGGCAAAGAAAAAGGTGATAAATTTTTCTCCATCAGCCGCATTCATAACATCAGTATTTAACTGATGAATCATGTCTTTAATCGTCAGCTCTTTGTGGTATTTGATATGGGCTCTGAGATTTGCCTGAAAATTACTCATGATAAGGGCTGCTGAGACACCTTTACCTGACACATCCGCAATGCACAGACAATATTCTTCATTATTCAATTTGAAGAAATCATAGTAATCGCCTCCAACCATTTGTTTGGTTTCGTACTTAGCCGCAACATCAAGTCTGTTATTAGACGGGAGATTTTGAGGAAAAAGAAGCGCTTGCATTTGTCGTGCTACTTCAAGTTCTTTTTTGGCAACTTCTTGTTCTAAGCTTTCTTTGGCAAGTCTTTTATTTTCAATCGCTACTATAATTATATTAGTGAGAGTCTGAATAAAAGGCATGTGTTTAATGGTTGGACTAATCCGGATTTCATCTTCATTTAAGTCGCCAATAAGCAAATAGGCCAGAGGTCGGTCCTTGTGATGAACGGGAATTACAACATCAAAAGAATTAAGTGAAGAAACAGAAGAAGATTCTATAACCGTTATGTCTTTGATGTGTGTAATGTCTTTTTCTGCGTTAATTTTTTTAGCCTCTCCTCGGACACCATATTTTAATAAGCAACGCCATTCACTTTGCTTGCTGTAAAGCATTAACTTACTGATGCCTAATTGCTCTCTCAAAATGTATTCGTAAATATTTAGAATACGATCAATGGAATAATTTTCATTAATTGCTTTTGTAATCTCAAGTAATGAATTCAGCTTGAATTCTTTTAGCTGAAGTTTTTCATGAAGTTTATTAAATTTAGCTCGAGCCATTTACAGATTTTCAATAATAGTGGGTAATTTCTTTAACAACGCAAGCTCTCGGTATTTTATTCTTGCTTCGTCGGCAGGACTTCCAAAATAAGTTTTTCCACTTTCTAAATCTTTTAAAACGCCAGATTGACCGAGTACAGTAACGCCTTCTCCAATTTTTCTATTTGCAGGAACACCTACTTGTCCCCACAAGGTAACATTGTCTTCAATTTCAACACAGCCCGCAACGCCAACTTGGGCGGCAAAAAGGCAATTTTTTCCAATTATGGTGTCATGACCAATATGTACTTGATTGTCTAATTTGCTGCCAGCACCAATAACTGTTGTAGCAGTAACTCCTGCATCGATAGAGCACAACGCTCCAATTTCTACAAAATCCTCAATAATTACATATCCACAGGTGTGTAATCTGTTGTAAGAAGAGTTCTTTTTTTGATAATAAAAGGCACTAGTGCCAATGGTTGTGTTTGATTGAATTGTTACGTTATTACCAATTTGACATCCGTCCATTAGCACCACACCAGCATGAATCATACAATTATTCCCGATTGTAACACGGTGCCCAATAGAGACATTTGGATGAATCATTGTGTTGTCGCCAATTATTGCACTGTCACTAATGGCTTTCGTCCATTTGCTGAATGGACGGTAGTGTTTCGTTAGCCTGTTGAAATCGTTGAACGGGTTTTTTGATATGAGGAGTGCTTTGCCATCCGGACAATCTACACGCTTATCAATTAAAATGGTGGTAGCTGCAGAGTTAAGGGCTTTTTCGTAATACTTCGGATGGTCAACAAAGACAATATCTCCAATACTTACTCGATGAATTTCATTTACTCCATGAATCAAATGATTCTCTGAACCTTCGAATTCACAACCCAAGAAGTCAGCAATCTCTTTAAGTGTCTTAGAATCTTCGAATTTCATTATGGTTAAAGGTAGTAATTATTGGGAATGGCAGCTTCTATTTCACTCTAATTTCAATATTGATTTGATAGAAAGTAATTAATTCACATTTTGACAGGTCAGGCCAAATATTCAGGAATAAATCAAAAGATTATTAGGGTATATTATTTCAGTAGAGGTCTTTTAGAATAGTAAATAGTTGCTCTTTCAATTTTAATAGTTCAGTCAATTTTTTGTCTTTCTTTTTGCGCAGTAAATTGTATCTAATTCTCCCTCGTGTTTTTAAATAAAGCACCCAATATTTTAAGCTGAATAATCCTAGTAAGGGAGAGCAAAAAAAGTAAATTATTCCATAATTCCAGCCCAATACGAATCCGAAGATGATTGAGCTGATAAGACCATAGGTAAAAATGGTTACAGAGCCACCAATCATTTTTATGGAACTGTGAAAGTGTGGATCTTTTATTTTTTTATTTACGAACCACTCTGGCACCTTATAGGGAAGATAATTCAAGATTACTCCAACAACGTGTAAGGGCAACCCGAGTATTAAAAAAACAATATTTACGAAAACTTTATGGTCCTCATTAATGAGGAGATGATATTTTAATTTTAATGCTGTTGTGCCAGATTTAATTGAATTCACAATCAGCTTCAGGTTTTTAGCTTCATTTTCATTAGACGAAATCCAAGGTTCAATAGCTGAAATTAATTGTTGTCCGGATTTTAATTCTGCATAAAGGGTAGAAACAAATTCTCCAGCTTTATGGTGCACCAGTTCGGGAAAGATTAATCGAATTTCTTCAATGGTATCGTAGTACTCATCGTTCGAAATATTAATGATCAGTGGCTTTAATCCTGCTTCAACATCTGTTCGTATTTCATTTATGGCTTTTGCTTCACTGATTTGGTTCAGGTTTTTGTATTTACTAATTGGTATGGGTTTACCGTAATTAATCAGAACGGTGCTTTGCATTTTGGTATGGTGACCATAATTAATACCTACAGGAATTATATTTACATCGAGATCAAAATTGTATTTGGTCTCCGCTCCCAATGCAATTCGGCCAATTCCTTTTTTTAGGCTTCGTAGAGATTTTTTATTTAGCTGATTGCCTTCGGGAAATATGATTAATCCATTTCCCTTTTTAAGGATGCGGTAACATTGATTAAAAATAGCTTGATTTTTTTCTAAACCACTTTTGCCATCTCTTTGTCGATATACAGGCATCATTTTTAGCCATTTAAAAACAGTAATGATGAACTTCGATCGGAATACATCCGCTCGAACTAAAAAATGAGTTTGCTTTTTTCTTAAAGAAGCAATCAAGATAGGGTCCATGAAACCACTTTGGTGGTTGGGAGCATAAATGATGGGCTTATTTTTAGGAATGTTCAATTGCCCGTTAGATTCGAACTTTTTATAGAATCCGATTGAACCAAATGTCACAATTAATCTGGCGACAAAATAAATTGGTGACCATTTACGCATCATCTTAATTCGGCTCCCAACTGCTCTTCCAACTTGGATTTAATTTTATTCATGATGGAAGAAATTCTTTTGTCATCAAGTGTTCTTTCTGAATCTTGCATGATGAATTTTACACCGTAGGATTTTTTACCTGCCGCAATGTTCTTGCCATCGTAGACGTCAAATAATCCCACTTCTTTTAGAAGTAATTTTTCAGAATTTCTTGCAATAGATTCTATTTCTGAAAAGGATATTTTTTCATCGAGAAGTAATGAAAGATCTCTGCGTACTGAGGGAAATTTCGTTAATGGCTTAAATTTGGTTTTGTTCATAGGCATTAGTTCCAGCACTTTGTCCCATTTAATTTCAGCGTAGAAGACTGCCTGATGAATTCCCATTTTATTTAATAAATCAGTTTTAATTCTGCCTAGATCTGCGACCTTAATTTTGCCAATGCTAATGCTAATACCTTCTGCAAACAAATCATTTTTAGTAGGAGCAGACTTTTGATTTTTAAAAATTCCTAATCTTGAAAGTACTGCATTAACTGCACCTGTAATGGAATAAAATGAAACGTCTTGAGGTTTTAAGTACCATTGCTCTGTTTGTTTTTTTCCTGTTAAGAATATTCCCAAATGCCTGTACTCATCATGCCTTTCTTCTCTAGCAAAGTACACTTTGCCAAATTCAAAGAGTTTTAAGTCTTGCTCCTGTCTGTTTTGATTATATGCGATGGCTTCTAATCCCGAAAATACAAGCGACTGACGAAGTACGCCTAAATCACTACTCAATGGATTTAGCATAGCTACATTCCAATCTGAGTTCATGTCTCTGAATTCTTCTTGATTTATATAGCTACTTTTGGTTAAAGAGTTAGACATGGTTTCTGCGAATCCATTAGCTGCTAGTAAATCAGATACAATGTTTTGCATCTTTTCAATATCCGTTTTGCTGCGGTAGGATAAAGAAGAATTTACTTTTTCGGAAACTGGAATATTATTGAATCCATAGATTCGAAGCACTTCTTCTATAACATCAATTTCTCTTTGGACATCTACTCGGTAGGAAGGGACTCTAAGTTGTAATTTATTTTGGTCCACGTTTAATACCTCTATTTCAAGACTCTTTAAAATATTGATTATCGTGTTGTATTCAATGGATATGCCCGCTAGCGCATTAAGACGATTGATATTAAAATGGACTTCGAAATCTGCAATCTTTTCTGGATAGATGTCTGTGATTTTAGAAGAAATATATCCTCCAGCTACCTCTTTAATCAGTAGAGCAGCTCTTTTTAAAGCATAAACCACCCTCGTCGGATCAATGCCTCGTTCAAATCGAAAAGAAGCATCCGTATTAAGCCCGTGTCGTTTTGCAGATTTTCTAATACAAACGGGGTTGAAATAGGCACTTTCTAGAAAAATTGAAGTCGTACTTTCAGTTACACCGGAGCTCAATCCTCCAAATATACCAGCCAGACACAACCCTTCTTTATCATCACAAATCATTAGATCCTGATCATCCAGTTTTCTTTCAATTCCATCTAATGTCGTAAAGCTCGTTTTTGCTGCTAATTTTTTAACGATTACTTTATTACCGTCGATCTTTTCTAAATCAAAAGCATGTAGGGGTTGCCCGAGTTCATGTAAAACAAAATTAGTGGCATCCACTATATTATTGACAGGATTACAGCCTATAGATCTAAGTCTATTTTGTAACCAGTCTGGAGCTGGACCAACCGATACTCCCGAAATAGAGACTCCGGCATATCGTGGGCAAGCAAATGTATCCTGAACAGTAATATCAAGTTTAACACTATCCTTGTCTATTTTAAAATCATCAATAATTGGCCATTTAACAATGCTTTTTTGCTCTATTGTTTTTTGATGTTTAAGGGCACAAAGTAAATCACGCGCTACGCCAATATGGCTCATCCCGTCTGCGCGATTTGGTGTTAAGCCAATTTCGAACTGAATGTCAGTTTCAAGATTGAAATAGGACGATGCTAATGCACCAACTTCAGCAATTTGGTCAAGTACCATTATGCCCTCGTGACCCTTTCCTAATCCAATTTCATCTTCTGCACAGATCATTCCATGAGAAGCCAGACCTCTAATTTTTGATTTTTTGATTTTAAATGGATCACCATTTACAGGATGCAGACAACTACCCACAGGAGCAACAATTACTTTTTGACCCTCAGCAACATTAGATGCGCCACAGATAATTTGAAGTGCCTCAGGCTGTCCAATATCTACCGTGCAAACAGATAGTCTGTCGGCGTCAGGGTGTTTTTCTTTCTTTAAAATGAGGCCGATAATTAATCCTTTGAGGCCGCCAGGTATTGCTTCAATTTCATGAGATTTTTCAACCTCTAGACCAGTATCTGTTAAAATCCTGGCCATTTCGTTTGCAGAAATGTCGGTGTCGATATAGGTCTTAAGCCACTTATAGGAGATATTCATATTCCCAAATTTGGCAGTAAATTTAACTATTTATTTCAGCTTAAAGCTTGCCTTCCCTGTGAGTTTTTCAGGTTTTGGTTTAGTTAGCATTTTTTGTAAATGCAAACGTACAGCCTCGCCCATATTTTTGCAGTTATTAAAGCCGGTTGTTTTGTGATGGACATTCAGCTCATTAATTATCCGTTTGGTTTTGTCGGGAGTTGATATCTCGTCAAGTATGATACATGCCATTAGTTTGTCAATTTTTTCTTTAGCAGCTTCGTATCTTCTCTTCATCAAGGTTCGTTCCTCATACTGATACTGCCGAACCGTTTCGGGATTCATAACTTCAATACAAAAGTTAACAATCTTGTTATTTTCCTTGAAGTATTGAGGCATATACATTCTAAGCCGACCCTCGTAACTTTGCTGATCAAAATCCAGTGCTCGAACGCGATATTGTTCTTCTTCAAAATCAGGAGTTACATCAATTACGTAGTTATAAGAACGCATGTCACCGAGTAATCGTACAAAACATCGCTCATTGAATTTCACAAATTCTTTTGCCAGTCTTACTTTATTAAAATTAGGAAGGTTGATATAATAATTAATAAACGCATCGCCAGGAATTCCAGCAATGTGCTCTTCAATTAGTGAATTCTTATTTACAAAATAGTTAATTCTATTCGGTGATAAAATATGTTCTAATTCCAATCCATACACTCTAGAAGCATCTGCTGTTTTAACATAGAAATAGTCATAATTATCATTGAATTGGTTAACAATTCGAACTCTAAATGGTTTTGAATTTCCGAATTGGCAGTAATCAATACGATCTACTATTAAGTGCTCCATAACCGAGAGGTCTCCATCGGTTTTTAAAAGAGCATAGATAGAAGTCAATCCAAAATTAAGTTCAGCTTGAGATTCTGGATCAAACATAACCGTTTCCCATAAGGTGTCTTTTCCTGTCTTATCGAACAATGGAAAACCGTCTTTGTAACGAAGTAAATCTTCATAAGACACCGGAATATTTTTTTCTCTACCAAATTCTTTCAGGTACTTTCTAAGACCTGAACTTATCGAATAAAGTTCTTTTTTCTTTGAAATATCCATTTACGAAATTCCGCGCATTATTCCTTTACTAGAGTTTCGAATAAATTTTAATATCGTGTCTTTTTCATTGGAATTAGGAATCTCTAAATCAGCAATTTTTATGGCTTCTGAAATATTGCTATTCATGATGTAGATTACGCGGTAGACGTCTTCTATATTGGCAATTTGAGTATCTGTAAACCCCCGTCTTCTTAGCCCAATGGCATTCACTCCACAATAGGAAAGAGGTTCTCTAGCAGCTTTAACATAAGGAGGGACATTTTTCCGAACTAAAGAGCCTCCTGCAATGAATGCCTGCTCTCCAATGGTAACAAACTGCTGAACGGCTACAACCCCTTCAATAATTACCCAATCCTCGATGTTGCAATGCCCGGCTATCTGACTGGAATTAGCAATAATTACATGATCACCTAAAATGCAATCGTGGGCAATATGAACATAAGCCATTAGTAAACAGTTGCTCCCGATTACAGTTTTGTTTCTGTCTGTAGTACCTTTATGAACGGTGGCATATTCTCTAATTGTTGTGTTGTCTCCAATATGAGTAGTTGTGTATTCTCCATTGTATTTTAAATCTTGTGATACAATGGAAATAATTGCTCCAGGAAAAATTTTCACGTTGTTTCCAATTCTCGCCCCATCCATAATGCATGCTCCTGGACCAATCCAACAATTTTCTCCAATCTTGACATCACCTTGCACAGTTGCAAACGCTTCTATTACAGTCCCTTTTCCAATTTTAGCATCTGGATGAATATTTGCTTGTACACTCATGATTATTGTTCTTTTATTATTTGAGCCATCATTTCAGCCTCAGATGCAGGTTCACCGTTGGCATAGGTCGTCCCCCGCATGTGAACAATACCTCTTCTGATAGGCGTAATTAATTTTAAATCAAAAACAAGCGCATCTCCAGGAATTACTTTTCGTTTAAATCTAACGTTATCAATTTTCATGAAATACGTCATGTATTTCTCGGGCTCATCTACTTTACTCAACGCGAAAATACCTCCAACCTGTGCCATAGCTTCTATTTGAAGAACACCTGGCATTACAGGATTGTCAGGAAAATGGCCTTCAAAGAAGGGTTCATTGGCTGTAACATTTTTGACGCCAATGATGGCATCATCAGTAATTGACATTATTTTATCGACCATAAGGAATGGATACCTGTGTGGCAACATTCGCTTAATATCATTGATATCATATAAAGGTTTTTCATTCAGATTTATGATCTTTTTTCCCTTCTGCTCATTCATTATTTGTTTAATAATCTTTGCAAAAGAAACATTACCCGAATGGCCTGGTCTTGCAGCTAAAATATGCCCTTTAATCGGTTTACCAATTAGGGCCAAATCCCCAATAATATCTAAAAGTTTATGCCTTGCGGGTTCGTTAATGAATTTCAGTTCGGCATTATTTAATGTGCCAATCCCTCTCATGTCTACCTCCAGGTGTTCTTTGCCTAATAACGTAGCAAGCTCAGCCAATTCTTCTTTTGGAATTCCATCTCGCTCTACCAATACAATGGCATTATCTATGTCTCCACCTTTTATCAATCCAGCTCTGGCTAGTGCTTCCAGCTCTCTTAAAAATACAAATGTTCGGCACGGTGCTATTTCTTTCTTAAAGTCGTCTATCGAGTAGATATTTGCATGTTGAGTTCCTAGAACCGGAGATTCATAATCCACCATTACAGTGAGCCTAAATTCAGGGTATGGAATAGCGAGCATTTCAATGCCTTTATCCAGGTCTTCATAAGGTTGATTAATTTGAAATTCAAAATAATCCCTTTCAGCTTTTAACACTTCAATTCCGGCTGCCTCAATTGCATTGACAAAAAGTATGGCACTTCCGTCCATGATAGGTATTTCTGGCCCATCTAATTGTATTAGAGCATTGTCCACTTGCATGCCGTATAATGAGGCAAGTAAATGTTCTGTAGTGTATATTCTCACCCCATTTTTTTCGAGTGTCGTTCCACGGTCAGTACTAATTACGAGGTCAGCATCCGCTTTTATAACAGGCTGGTCTTTCAGGTCCATTCGCTGAAATTTATAGCCATGATTAGCTACGGCGGGCAAAATTGTAATATTAACCGTTTCACCAGTGTGAAGACCAACACCACTCATGGTAATTTCTTTTTTAAGCGTTGTTTGCTTTTCGCTCATTGTTTCTTATTTCGAGTTTTTTATTTCTTTTTCTATAATATCTAATCTAGATTTTATCCTTGGTAAGGATCTAAACAGTACATAAGATCTTTTATAATCGCCAATGGCGAATGCTGGAGAACCTTGAACAATTGTGCCATCAACATCAATGCTGTTTTGAACGCCAGATTGAGCAGCAATTTTCACATTGTTGGCAATTGTTATGTGACCAACAATACCGACCTGACCCCCAATTAAACAATTGGAACCAATTTTTGTAGAACCCGCAATCCCGGTTTGACCTGCAATAACGGTATGCTCGCCAATTTCTACATTATGAGCTATTTGAATTAAGTTATCCAGTTTAACGCCCTTTCGAATAATAGTTGAGCCAAGCGTAGCTCTGTCAATGCATGTATTCGCCCCTATTTCTACATGACTTTCAATAATGACGTTTCCAATTTGAGGCACTTTAGTGTATTCTTGGTCAGAGCTTGGTGCGAATCCAAATCCATCAGACCCAATGATAACTCCGGAATGAATGGTGCAGGACTCACCTAAAATACAATCACTATAAATCACAGAATTTGAGAAAATGATTGAGTTACTACCTAGAGTAACATTGTCACCAATAACGCATCCCGCGTATAATTTCACATTATTGCCTATTGTTGTATTTGTGCCAACTGAAACAAAATCACCTATATAACAATCAGAACCAATAGAGGCTGTCGAATCGATTTTAGCGGATTCTGAAATCCCAGTTTTATTGTTTTTGGATTGATTATACTTTTCTAGTAATAATGCAAAACAACTGTATGGATCTTTTACTCGAATCAAGGCACATGTCGAAGGAATCGCTTTTTCGGCGACAAATGTGTTGGCAACAATTACAATGGACGCCTTGGTAGCATAAATGTATTCAGCATATTTCGGATTAGCTAAAAATGACAGTGTATTTGGAGCACTTTCTTCTATTTTAGAAAGATTATTGACTTTTATATCTCCATTTCCTTCAACCGTTCCATCAAGTAATTGGGCGATTTGATTTGCTGAAAATTCCATCTTCCCAAAAATAGAAAAATTAGTACAGCAAATGCGATTAATCTCGATGTTGAAATGGTTATTGTACTTAAATCATTTTTTTCCTGTAAAAGTTATAGCAAGTGACAACTAAAAATCATCCATTTCTTCTTGGTCCTCGTATTTTTTTTGATAGTTATTGAGTTTTACAGACAAAGACAGAAAGAGTTGAGGATAATATGGAATTGAGCTACTGTACAAAAACACATTTTCAATCGTTGATATGGATTTACGTCTAGCCGTATTTAAAACATTTCGGCCTTGAAGAGTAAAAGATATTTTATTTGATGCAAGACTGGTTTTGATGGAAATATCTTGGGTGTAATTACTGTATTCTTCACCTTGTGCCGTAACAGATCCACTTTGGTATCGGGATATAAACTGAATTAACCAATTATCATTAACATTAAAAGTCGATGTTAATCGCACGTTATAGTTTATGGATTCTGTCGAATACAGTTCTTCAGCTAATTGACCAGTTAGCTGATATAAAAATGCATTTCCACCTGTATTTATTTTCCACCATTTAAGTATTTGATAATCGATGGATGCTTCTAATCCATACGCTGCTGAATTTCCAATATTTTCTGGACGAGTTATTAAGATATCTTGTGTGTATATAGATGATAAGCGTTGTATGATGCCTTGGTTTTTTCGGGCATAACCTTCAATACTAAAAAAGTTGTTTTTGGTTAGTGGATGCATGTAATTGAGTTCGAATACATCAATATAGGTAGGCTTTAAATTGGGGTTTCCACTTCTCACAGTAAAGGGGCCAGTCCAAGTTATGAAAGGTTCAAAGAAATAACTTCGTGGTCGCTGAATTCTTTTGGAATAACTAGCCATTAGCTGACCTCCTTGTTTTAAATTGTATGAGAAATGCCCTGAAGGGAACCAATCTAATCGATTGATTTCATTAAAATCGATTGACTTGGATGAAGAAATGCTGCGAAACGTATGCTCAATTCTTAGCCCCATTTGGTAGCCAAATTGCTTTCGTTTGCCTCCTAAAATAGCATAGGCAGCATGGATGTCTCTAACATAGTTCACGTCCGAGCTATATACAGAATCAAAAATAAATGTGGATGTTAAGGTGTCTAAGGTATAGTTCTTACCAATATCACCACTATTACCAAATTGAGATTGAACACCTGTTTGAAATTTCATGTTTTTGATGGGTCTTGTGTAGTCTACTTTATAGCGATAGGAGTTTGATGGCCCTGTTTCGGTATATAGATTTCCACTTATTATTCTTCCATCCGCATCATAAGTTAAAGTGGTGTCATGTTGATTTGCTCCAGAGAAGTTAGCAATTGCCTTAAAACTTAAATTATGTTCTTTGTTTCGCTTGATATTGTATTGATAATTTAAGCTAAAGGAATTATTCATGAATTGAATATAATTGTGTGCATCGGTGCTGAACTTATCTGTTACAACAGCATTACTGTAGCTTGTGTACTGCAGGTTATTGTACGGATTCATCAAATTGGACTTTAATTTGCCTGACAGAACAAGAATATGTGAATTGTTTGGTTTCCAGCTGTAGCTGCCATTAACACCAAAATTTGTGCGTCTCCAATTTTTATCTCCAGTGCTGTAAAGCCTGTTAATTACGGTGTCATACGTCGTAATGCGATTATTTATTTGCTCATTCGGATTGCTTCTCATGCGAAAGTTCGCATTTAGGTCCAAAGAAGATTTTTTTCGTTTTGAGCTAAGAGAAATATTGGAGCTGTTGTTTTTGTAGAGGCCTAATTGACCATTAATCAATAAACTCACTCCTTCAAGCTTGTTTTTTTTTGTTACAATATTTAACACCCCACTTGTACCTTCAGCATCGTATTTTGCTGACGGGTTTGTAATTACTTCAATCTCTTTAACGGTACTAGCAGGAATGCTCGCAAGGTAATCGCTAGCATCCATTATTGTGGGAATTCCATCAATGAGTAAGGTGAAGCTGGTGCTTCCTCTTAGGCTTACTGTACCATCGGCACTTATATTAACGGAAGGAATATTCTCTAGGATTTCTATCGCACTCTGTCCATCGGTGTTAATTTGATCTTCTACATTAATTATTTTCTTGTCTATTTCATAATTAATTAAGGGCCGGCTGCTACTAATTTCCACTTCGTCCAGCATCAGTGGGGCCATTAAAATATTTTTAAGTTGATAGGTTGATTCGTTTTTATGAAGGTTTATATTTTTGAATAATTTGGTTTGATATCCCGCAAAACTAACGTCGATAAAATAGGAACCAAAAGGTAAATTGGAAATTGAAAATGAACCGTTGTCCGCAGATACTGAACCGCCTACTAATTTTTTATCTTTCTCGGCAAACACCCGAATGGTGATGTAGCTTAGAGATGAATTATCAATAGAGTCCTGCACATTACCAAAAATTTCTCCAGTAGCCGATAAATTATTTTCCTGAAGGTTACTTTTTCCCTGAGAAAAAGATGCCAAACAGCTTAAAAACAGCAATGTAAAGCAGAATAAATTCATGAACTTAATAAAGGGTGGCACATAAAATACTTTCTAACAGGCGAAGCAAGTGTTTGAATGTTGAGGTTATCAGATGCATCCGCAATGTCTTTCACTTCACCATTTTTGAAAAGAACATTAATAGAATCATATGCCGAGTTATAGGCATTGTTGGCGACTTCTTCGTTAATAATTATGGAGGCGGCTTCTGCTCTATTCATTCCATAAGTATCCATAACTTGCTGAACTATTTTGTTTTCAATTTCATCATCAAAGGGTTCCTTACTGATAATCACTTTAAACAAGGTTCGATTGACAATGGCTTTACAAAGAAACCGAAGTAGTTTGTCTGAATGTTCTGACCAGACTTTTATTGCACCCATTAGATCGTAGTCATCCAATTTGGCAAACTGATCCAGGGCAGATTGCTCTTGAAAGTCATTTTTATCAATTTGATTGTAAAGAAAGAACTTAAGAACTTCTGAACAAAACAGATTTTCACCTTGGCCTGTTAAAAGTTTTGCTCGCTCTAATATTTTCACAAGCATAAATTCTGCTGAAATTACCGTTTTATGCAAATAAACTTGCCAATACATTAATCTCCTTGCGACGATAAATTTTTCAACGGAATAAATTCCTTTTTGCTGAATTACCAAGTTGTCGTTGACTACATCAAGCATGTCAATGATACGCTCACTACTAACAATACCTTCTGAAACGCCAGAGTAAAAACTATCTCTTTTTAAATAATCTAATCGGTCAATATCTAATTGACTAGAGACCAATTGGTGTAAAAACTTTTTTGGGTAAGAATCATTGAAAATGGCAATAGCAGTATCTAATTGTCCTTCAAACTCTTGATTTAATTGCTGCATAAAGAGCAATGAAATTTCTTCATGAGTTATTCCTTGTACAACAGTATGTTCAAGCGCATGCGAAAAAGGGCCATGTCCAATATCATGCAGAAGGATAGCTATTATTGCACCTATATTTTCGGTTTCCGTTATCTCATGACCTTTTTGGCGAAGAGATGCAATCGCTTGTTGCATTAAAAAAGTGCACCCCAGCGCATGGTGAAATCTAGTGTGTAATGCGCCTGGATAAACGAAATCAGTTAAGCCAAGTTGTTTGATTCTTCTTAGTCGTTGAAAATAGCGATGATCGATGAGGTCTAAAATAAGTTCGTGCGGGATGGAAATAAAACCATAGATTGGATCGTTAAATATTTTCTTTTTGTTAACCAATGCGCTGAATCTTAAATTTGTTCAGAGCAAAACTATTCAATTTTAGACAGAAGTGTATGAGTAATAAAATTCTTTGGGCAGATGATGAAATAGACTTATTGAAACCACACGTCATATTTCTAGAAAGTAAGGGCTATGTAATTGAGACTGTCAACAGTGGTGATGATGCCCTAGATAAAATAGACGAGCAACATTTTGATTTGGTTTTATTAGATGAAAACATGCCTGGTTTATCTGGCTTGGAAACGTTAGATAGGATAAAAAGTAAACACCCTTTTATTCCGATTGTAATGATTACCAAAAGTGAAGAGGAGTCAATTATGGAAGGGGCTATTGGTGGGAAAATTGCCGATTATTTAATTAAACCAGTTAATCCGAATCAAATACTTTTGTCCTTAAAGAAGAATTTGGAATCAAAAAGATTAGTGAGTGAGAAGGCTACTACATCTTATCAACGTGAATTTCGACAAATTTCCATGCAATTGCAAGATCGGATGAATTATGAAGAGTGGGTAGAATTTTATCAAAAATTAGTCCATTGGGAATTGGAATTGGAAAACTCTGATGAAGAAAGCATGCTTGAAATTTTTGAAATGCAAAAAAAAGAAGCGAATCAACTTTTTAGCAGATTTATAGCGAATAATTACTCCTTTTGGTTAAATGGCGTGGAAGAGGCACCCGTGATGTCTCACACTTTGATGCAGAAAAAAATAGCTCCTTCTCTAGGTAATCAACCTGTTATGCTTTTTGTAATTGATAATTTACGGTACGATCAGTGGCGGATACTTAGGTCAGCATTAAGTGACCTTTATACGGTGGAGAAAGAAGAAGTGTACTACAGTATTTTACCTACTGCTACGCAATATGCGAGAAATGCTTTATTCGCAGGGTTGATGCCAACAGAAATTCAAAAAAAGTATCCACAATGGTGGAAAAATGATCAAGACGAAGGGGGTAAGAATTTATATGAAAACGAGTTGCTTACAGCCAATTTAAAGCGTTTGGGCAAGGACGTTAAACATTCGTACACTAAAATTACCAATTTGGAAAAAGGCAAAAAGTTAGTAGATAATTTTTCTAATTTATTGCAGAATAAATTGAATGTGGTAGTTTACAATTTCGTTGACATGTTATCTCATGCCAGAACAGACATGGAGGTAATTAGGGAGCTAGCTGACGATGAGTCCGCATATAGGTCTTTAACATTAAGTTGGTTTGAACATTCGCCACTATTCGATTTATTTAAACTAGCAGCAGAGAATAAAATGCGTGTGTTGGTAACAACAGATCACGGGATGATAAAAGTAAACGACCCCATAAAAGTGGTTGGAGACAGAAATACAAATGCCAACCTTCGTTACAAACAAGGTAAAAATCTGAATTATAAGGCGAGTGAAGTTTTTGAGGTAAGAAATCCGAGAGACTGTTTTTTACCACAGCAAAATATGAGTAGTTCATTTATATTTGCCAAGGAAGACAGCTTTTTTGTTTATCCGAATAATTACAATCATTACGTGAAATTTTACAACAATACCTTTCAGCATGGAGGCATTTCATTAGAAGAAGTGCTTATTCCATATGTAGAACTAAAAGCAAAATGATGGAGATACGTGTTGCTGGTGTAGAGAGTTTGCCTTTAGCAGCAACAAAAATTTTAAAGGTGCTGTCACCAGGTTTAATTTTAGTAGACGGCCAAATGGGTGTTGGCAAGACGACACTGATTTCAGAACTTTGCAAACAATTGGGAATAGAAGACGAGCCTTCTAGTCCAACATATTCAATTATCAATGAATATTATTCTGAATTATTTGGTCCCATATATCATATTGATTGCTATCGTTTTGAGTCTGATGAAGAAGCCTACGATATCGGAATTGAAGAATATCTGGATGGTAGTGACTATTGCTTTGTTGAGTGGTCCGAAAAGATCAAGAAACTTTTACCTGATAATTACGTAAGGATTATCGTTCAAGAACTGGAGAATATCCGGTTAATAACGATAAATCAATGATTGTATCCGGCGATGCCCTGAAATCACTTGCTCAAGAAGCAGCGTTGATGCCTCAGGAAGAAATGTTAGAGGTTGGCAAAAAGAATAAAAAGCTCTACATCGGAATTCCAAAAGAAACATCATTTATGGAGAATCGGGTGGCATTAGCGCCTGAAGCCGTTGGGTTGTTGACAGCACATGGTCATACTGTGGTGATTGAAACCAAGGCCGGAACAGGTGCTAATTTCACGGATTCTGATTACAGTGAGGCAGGCGCTAGAATTGCCTACGATACAGAAGAAGTATTTAAAGCAGATTTGATTTTCAAGGTTGCCCCGCCAACTAATTCAGAAATTGAAATGATGCAAATGAAGCAGACATTATTTTCTGCATTGCAACTTGCTGTCCAACCTAAAAACACGTTGAAGAAATTAATGGAGAAAAAAGTGACTGCAATTGCCTGGGATTATGTGAAGGATAATTCAGGAATTTTTCCGGTCATTCGATCTATGGGTGAGATTGCAGGTAATACTGCCATATTAACTGCAGGACGCTATTTAAGTGAGGACACAGGCAGAGGAATGATGCTTGGTGGTGTTGCTGGTATTGCACCTGCTGAGGTGGTTATCATTGGAGCAGGAACAGTCGCAGAATTTGCTGCGAGAGCTGCGCTTGGTTTGGGTGCTATTGTTAAAGTATTTGATAACTCTACGTACAAGCTCAGGAGGTTACAGAATTCATTGGGGCAGCGAATTTACACATCTGTAATTACTCCAAAAGTTTTGGCTAAGGCACTCCGAAGAGCTGATGTGGCGATAGGATCGTTGCGTGCACAAGCTGGTAGAACGCCAATGGTGGTTACCGAAGCAATGGTTCAGAATATGAAAGAAGGTTCTGTGATTATTGACGTTAGTATTGACCAAGGAGGTTGTTTTGAAACATCAAGGGTAACATCGCATGAGGATCCCATTTACAAAGAATTTGGTATAGTGCACTATTGTGTACCTAATATTGCTTCAAGTGTACCACGCACCGCTTCCTTTGCTTTAAGCAATATTTTTGCACCTTTAATAATCGATATTGGAGAAGGTGGTGGAATGGAGAAAATAATCTATGATAATCCAGGTTTTCGTCATGGTGTATATATGTACAGAGGCGCGTTAACTTCGTCCTATTTGGGAGAAACATTTGGATTGCCCTACCAAGATCTTAATTTACTTATGGCCGCCAGATAACATTTTCTATGGTTTATTTTTTTTAAACGATTCACAAATTTGGAAGTAGAATGAGTACTTTCGAAGAATGAAAATCGGAAGAAGAGTACGTGTATATCTAGTAGGTGTAGGGATGGGATTAATTGCTACTTATTTCATGTTTAATGGCAGAGGTTGCGAGTGGATGCCGGGAAAACGTGTTCTTTCCTCAATAGAAGATCGTCAATTAGTAATTTCAGAATTCAGAGCGTGTCAAATGGATTGCTACGGCTTATCTAGCCAGGATGTTTTCAATGCAGTGAATCGGGGTAGTGTTCTGTTTTCAGAAAGTGAAACTTCAGGACCGATTAAAAACTATGTTGTTGCGGATGATAAGTGTAAAATAACATTTGCTTTAAATACTGCGGATTCAATTTCAGAAGTTCTAAGGTTTCATGAGTTTAATGAAAAATGTGCTTGTGGAAATCAAAGTGATTCAGTCCATCGTCCATTATTTATGCCCAGTAATATGATTTTATCAAAACTCTATGAAAATGGGTTTGAGCTGACTCAATCAAATTCTTGTCAATTTGAATGTGCGGGTATAGACAGCCTAACTGCGTTAAGCATTTTCAAAGATGGTAAAGTAATTCATGAACAGAGTTACCCTAGACAGCGCCCTAATCCCATTTATATGGTTGAATTAAATCAAAGTAGTGGAGAGAAATTATTTTTTAAAGTAGAAAAAGGGTTAAGAACCAGAATTCTGGAGGTTACCAGTGATCGTAATACAGCCAACTGCCCATGCAATTAACGAGCGCTTCTGCGTTTTCTTTCTTTCATAATAAGAGCAAGCTCCCGTGAGGTTTGTCCTGCTACTGATGTGTTTTCGTCTGCTCTCCTCAATAAATAAGGCAACACATCGTTTACTGGTCCGTACGGAACATATTTAGCTACATTGTAACCCGCATTAGATAGGTTATAGCTGATGTGGTCGCTCATACCTAACAGCTGAGCAAAGTAAATGTGTGCATTGTTTTTCTCAACACCATTTTGTTTCATTAGCTTGGTAAGATACAATGTGCTGCGTTCATTATGGGTTCCAGCGCAAAAAGCAATAGTATTAATATTTTCGATGCAGTATTTCAATGCATCATCATAATCTTGATCTGCAGCTTGTTTATCTTTTTGTATTGGGGAGGGATAGTTTTGTTCTTTAGCCCGCTCTCGTTCTTTTTCCATGTAGGCGCCTCGGACTAATTTTAAACCTAAAAAGTATGATTCTTGCCTAGACTGGTTATGCAACTTTTTAATGTAGGCTAATCGATCCCATCTATACAGTTGTATCGTGTTGTATACAATGGCACTTTTCTTATTGTATTTTTCCATCATTGTAGCACAGACTGTATCAATGGCTTCTTGTATCCAGCTTTCTTCTGCATCAATAAATACCGGTGTATTCGCATTAAAAGCAGCTGCACAAATGCGATCTATCCGATTGTAAAACTGATCGTATTTTTTCTCTTCTTCTGCAGATAACGGTTGGTTTGAACTCAGTTTCTCAAGTAGAGAAAACGTAGTGATTCCCGTTACTTTGAATACACTAAATGGAATAGACTCTTCCTGATCCGATCGCTGCACTGTTCGTAAAATTTCTGAACAGGTTCTTTCAAAATCGGCTTCACTCTCTTTACCTTCAACAGAATAGTCCAGAATAGTTCCAATACCAAATCTCCAAAGATTATGAATGGTGGGATCGCATTCAGCAATGGTTTCTCCACCACAAAACTGTTTGAAAATGGTCGCTTTTACGGGGCCTTTTATGGGTAACTTCAGTAACAAGGCAACATTAGTAGCCCACTTCCCAAAAGATACCAATGTATTGCTGCCGACTAATTTAAACAACTTATAAGCTCTGTTTAATTCAGCATCTGTTTTGCTTTTAAAGGCTGTTTCTGTGTCGTCAAATGAAATCATTCGGGCACAAATATAATTATTCAACCAATTAAAAATATCCTTCCGTATTTGTTCTATTCTTTCTTTCTTTGTTTTATGGAAGAAAGTCATCGTATAACTTCGATTAATCATGATATATTTTTTGGAAATGCAGGGCAGATACTCTCGAACTATTTAGATCAACATCCAGAAAAGAAGCCTGTATTAATCGCAGATGAAAATACACTCAAGTATTGCTGGCCCGTATTGCTTAATGCAAGTAAGAGACTTAACCATGCCAAGATTATCCAAATAAAGAGTGGTGAGGAAAACAAGAACATAGCAGGTTGTAAAATGGTCTGGGAAACATTAGTCAATCTAAAAATTTCACGGAATGATATCATCATCAATTTGGGCGGTGGTGTCGTCACTGACCTTGGAGGATTTGTTGCCAGTACATTTAAAAGAGGAGTGCCTTTTATTCAGATTCCAACATCTTTATTAGCCATGGTGGATGCTTCGATTGGTGGTAAGGTGGGTGTCGATTTTGTTGGATTAAAAAATGTTATAGGCAATTTTTCAATGCCAGAACTGGTCATTGTCGATGTGCACTTTCTTAAGAGTTTGCCTGATCTTCAAATGAAATGTGGTTTTGCTGAAGTACTAAAACATGGTGCGATTCTAGATAATGCTTATTGGCAAGAAGCGACAAAGAGTTCCTGCTTAAATTTAGAACACATTAAATCGTTGGTGTTTAGATCTGTTGAGTTGAAAAACAGCTTGGTGTTATCTGATTTTGAAGACACGCATGATCGAAAGAAATTAAATTTTGGTCATACGATTGGTCATGCTATTGAAACGCATTACCTGAATTCATCAACCGTTTTACTTCACGGAGAGGCGGTGGCAATTGGTATGATTGGTGAGGCTTGGCTTGGAAAAGAAAGTGGGATTACATCAGAAGCTTGTTTAAACAACTTGATAAGAACCGTTCTTAAAACATACAAAATCCCAAACATTGGTTTTGAAACACACGATGCACTTCTGGAGATTATGAGAAATGATAAAAAGAACATTGGTAGCACGATTAATTTCACTTTTTTAAAAGAGATTGGAGTTTCAGTAATAAACCAAACGGCTAGTGAGCCTCAAATTCGAAAAGCATTAAGTTTTTTGAATGAGATCGCAATGGATTAATTCAGCGTTATTAAGTTATCTGATCGGTCCTTCAAATTCGATGTAGACTGAATGACAGAACCTGGTTATTATTATTGGATTGCTAAATACGCAATATTTGTGTAATTTAGCAAAAACCCATTTCTTCCTAATATAGTATTCCTATGAAGGCTTCAACAGAACTTTTTAACCTTGTTAAATCTTTATCTAAAAGCGAAAAACGTTTCTTTAAATTATCATCATCATTACAGAGTGGTGAAAAAAATTACCTTAAAATTTTTGATTGTATTGACAAACAAAAAAGCTATAACGAAGAAGAAATAAAATTGTCATTTAAAACAGAAACGTTTATTAAACACTTCCCTTCTGAAAAAAACCATTTATATAAGCTTATTCTTAAAAGTCTAAGGTCCTTTCACTCGGATAAAACAATCAGTTCAATATTGAAGCAAGAAGTTAAGAATGTTGAAATTCTATATAGAAAAGCTTTGTTTTCTGAGTGCAATAAATTTGTTTCAAGAGCCAAGAAACAGGCTATAGAACACGAGAAATTTTACTATTGGTTTGAATTATTGGGTTGGGAAAAGTTGTTGCTCGAGGAAGCCTATGAAGCTGGACGTTTTGATAGAAATTTGGATGAATTAATTGAGGAAGAACAAGAAGTAATCGACAAGCTTAGAAATTTGGCTGAGTATCAAATGTTGTATTCCAGAATTAACTTTTTGTACCGATCTGGAGGGTTTTCAAAAAATGAAAATGAGCGAAAAGAGGTAGATGAAATTGCACAGCATCCGCTTATAAAAGGCAAAAATACAGCACTTTCATCAAGAGCTGCTACCATCTGTTACTATATTCAAGGACTCTGTGCGGCAACGAACAGGGATTACCAAACAAGCTTTTTTAAGTTCCTGAGAGTAAAAACAATATTAGATAAGAATCCTTTACTCAAAAGTGATTTAGCTAAACGGTACGTTAGAACGCTAAAAAACCTTCTTTACTGCTACATAGACAACAATGAATTGGATCGAGCTAAGGAAACCATTCAAATGATGCGAGAACTCCCTAATGAAAAGGGATTTGATAGTATCGATGTCAAAGTAAAGATTTTCACGTCAAGCTATATTGCAGAATTAATGATTTGTGACCGTAAAGGAACGTATGATGAATCTCTAAAAATTGCGGAAGAAATTATAAAGGGGATAGATTCTTATGATGAAAAGATTAACAAAGAACAGAAAATCGTTTTTTATTATAATCTAACGTATGTGTATTTTGGTTGTGAACAGTACAGCAATGCGCTAAAGTGGGTCAATAAATTATTAAATGATAATGAGCAAACACTGCGACAGGACATATACAATTTTGCTAGATTGTTCAACCTAATTATTCATTTTGAACTTGAAAATTACGATTTGCTGGAGTACATCATTAAATCTACATCCAGGCATTTGAAAAAGCAAAAGAAAGACTATCAGGTTGAATTCTTAATTATTAAGTACCTCAAAAAGCTCATCAAAACAGATAACAAGGAAGTTCGATTGAAAATCTTCAATCAAATGTATACTGATTTGAAATTGGCTTTTGAAAGTCCGAATGAACGTGTGGTACTTCAGTACTTTGATTACTTGTCGTGGTCAGCGTGTAAAGCGCAAGAGATATCTTTTGCAGAAGCTGTTCAGATTAAACAAGCGCAATTAAGTTAATACCGTTTTAAGAAAGTTGACTGCCTTCTAATTGTGCCAGAAATATTTCCGCTAACCGTGGCTCGGATGGCGTGTTCATTGTATTTTTTATAAGTGATAGTCTGAGGAAATTGCAATGCTTTATTTTCAAAGCAAACAGAATCCACACCAAAACTTTTAAGCTGATATCTAAATGTTTGTGTTGTATTATTTCCAGCCACTTCGGCAATAAAATAAACGGGATTTTGTTTAAGATCTATTCTTATTTTTTCAGCAGTGATGGTATCATTGATATTTTTGATTTGAAGGCCAGTCCCAAAAAGAATACTGTCTTCAATTCTCCAAATTTCTATAATTTGGGATTGTAGATGAGCCCACGTAATTGAATCTTTCCAATTTCCTTCCAACCAGGATAAATTCAATTGTGTCAAATCCACAAGTTGATTTTTGTGCTTAGGAGTAAATAGGTCTTCTAGTTCTATTTCTTCTTCAATTTGCTTTTGCTTGCACCCAATATGAATGAAGCACAAAGCAAAAGCACTAATTACTAGATATCTTAATTTCATAATTACGTAAGCCAATTAATATCTTATTGGGGTTGTAAATATATACGGAAATCTCATCATCATTTTTAAGTCCTTTTGGTAGCTGCACAACTGCTGTGCAGAACCCCCATTGGTTGGTTTCTAATATAAAATTCCTAAGGTCACTTCCTTTCCAAAAAATCTCTCCTTTGTATTGAAGTGCTTTTCCATTACGTTTAATGTCTACTACAATTACGGATTCCTGTAACGTGGCAAGTTTTGCTTGTCCAACAACAATCAGATTGTAGTTTTTATCTTCACCACTTAAACCAAAGTCTTGCCATAAAAATGAATTTTTACAAAGGTAAGTCTCTTTGCTTTCTTCGTCTATTGCTAATTTTTTTCGATAACAATATGGTGAATTGTCAGCGCCAATTGAATATAACGTAGATTCACAATTCTCACCCTTAAAATAATCCACTTCTTTTGGAAAAGAACATTTAATAATTTCTTTAGCCTCCAATCTGCAGGGAAATGTTGACTTGGAGTAAGATAGGAATTGTCCTTTATGGGCATTAATAACGTTAACCATTTTTTTTAAAGCAGCTGAGCCAGCTTCGTTGTAACTCACTTTGAAATTTTGAAATTCTGCTGGGCTTTCGTACTGATCTAAATAATATTGTAGATAACGAGAGGAGTTGATTGAGGTTAAATGTTGAACGTCTTTTTTACTTTCGCTCCATTCATCAAGATGCTGAGCAATTTTTTCAAAAGTGCCAAATCTTGATTCAATCCGGTAATCATTCCAATAGAAAGTAGTTAGTGCCAGCATACCCATCAAAAATACGGTCTGTGCCACGTGTGCTTTTGTTTCTGGAAAAAAGGAAATGTCTGCAATAAGAAATAGCAATCCAATAAAACCAAAAACCATCACAGAATACTGAAAAATTGGAGCCTTATATATTGAGTAGAAATAGGCAATACAAAAGGTTAAAGTAAAAAGGATGAAACCTAGAATTGCAATAGATGTAAACAGACGACCTTTAAATTTAAGGGCTCTGATTAAAACAAATGCGAGTAACATTCCCCATATAATCCAGGTTTCATTAAATGCGTAATTCAGGAAAGTTAAGATAGCGTCTTTTTCTGGTGCACCAAGCCAGGGTGTTCCTCCTCCGCCTTTAGTAAATTGATGTAAGAATACCGATATGTGAGGGATATAGAGTGCAAAAGCAAATAGCCCGGAGCTCAGATAAGGTTTTATTTGTTTTTTGCTAATAAAATAGAATCCTAGTGCGAAAATTGCGACAGCAACAACGCCAGCGAAATAATGTGTGTAAGCACACAAAGAAAGTGATGCGGCGAATCCCAAATAGCTTATGAATGAATTTTTCGGATTAAGTTTAACCAGTTTGGAAAAAAATAGAAGTGTCCAAACTACGCCCAATATTCCTAATGCATATGGTCGAGCTAAAAGGGAATAAGTGATAGTAAATCCCAGTCCCGCGAATAAAGTTGCCGCTATTATTCCTGCATGTTTATGTACCCAAATTTTGCCAATCTGATAGATGCCAAAGGTTGAAAGGAGCCCGAATGCTACGAATGGAAGCCTTACTGCAATTTCGGATGTGCCAAATATTGAAGTCCAAACATAGAGAAAGAATTGTGTTCCAGCTGGATGAGCATCATTGGCTTTGATACCATTTTCTAATATTTCAGCCCAAGAGTCAAATTGAAGTCTACTGATTGCGCTCAATTCATCATTGGTAAATGTCCAGTTTTCTATGTTCCAAAGCCGCATTACTGCAGCAAAAACCAGCACCGCTATTAATAGAAAATTCTCGGTTTTAAAAAGCATATGACTACGCATTACGCTGCCTGTTTACCTCATACAAAGCTATCCCGCAGCTAACAGATACATTCATGGATTCTAATTGTCCTGACATCGGAATTTGGAAGTGGGTATCACAGCGCTTGTAAATTTCTTTTGAAACACCATTTTCTTCAGATCCCATTACAATTGCTAATGGGACTTTCAGATTCACCTTATCTATGCCGTTTGTTGCTTTCTCAGAACATGCAGCCACAATCACTCCGAATTGTTGCAGAAGCAATAAAGTATCTCTAAGATTGTCTTCGCGGCATACCGTAATTTTATTCAATGCACCTGCTGATGTTTTAACTGCGTCAGCAGTTACTTGAGCAGCACCGTATTTAGGAATAATGATGGCGTCCACACCCAAACATTCGGCACTTCGGGCAATCGAACCCAAGTTTCTTACGTCTGTTAGCCGATCCAAAATTAATAGTAATAGGTCTTGTTCTTCCTGAATTTTCTTTTCTACAATTTCCTCAAGGTTTCCGTATTCTATTGGCGAAACAATGGCAATTACACCTTGATGATTGCCATTTTTGGAGAGCTTATTCAATTTTTGAAATGGTACATTTTGTACTGGAATATCTTTTTCCTTCAAGAGATTTTTTAGCTCGCTGAAAAGATCTCCTTGTATTCCTTGCTGAATTAAAATTTTATTGATTTCCTTTTCTGAGCTAATAGCTTCTATTACGGCTCTTATTCCGTAGATGTAGTCTGTTTTCATATACCCGCCTTATAAATTCTTCCTGCTCGCCAAATATCCAGCGCTCTATACCATCCAGGTTTAAAAAAATATTCTCTTTTTAGTGTGTAATCGTTGTCTGTAAATGGATTTTGTCTTTTGTAAAAGGTGAAAGATAGAGAAGGCGTTTGATAGCTAGAACCTTGTCCGTACTTCCAAACTTCGTAATCGTTCCTTTTCTCAATATTTAAGGGTTTTCCATAAATGATTGCAATCATACCCCTGTCTGTTTTCCAACCTTCGATGTAAGAGGTAAAATAGGTGTTTGCTTCATTCACTCTGGTGTAGTATTCCTGAATAATTTCTCGCGCTCGATCTTTGCTTTGGCATCTTTCAATCCAAAATTGTTCGACGGCAAGTTTTTGATTGTCACTTTCGGTCAAAGACTTGTATTCGTCATTGCTACAGATGTATCGCAATGGTTCTGCTAATCCAGTAGCATTGGCAATTTTTGGATAATTTTTGTCAAATCGAAAGAGGGTTAAACCTTCGGCCTTTGAAGAGTCTGCTTGTATTAGTACAAGTCCATCATTGGGCAGTAATATAGAGGCCTGGCCAAATGCACTTAGATTAACTTCATAGGTGTTATTTGGAATTAAGTCAAAATCAATGATGTCGCTGGATGAAAAAGGAGGTCGCGCGATACCAAACTCATCGTTAAAACATTTTAGATAAAATGGTCTCCCAGCATTTCTGTCTGAAAGAATTTTAATGGAATCGTCTGAGGTGATAAATGGTCTTGTCATTTTTCGATTGTTTTCTATGGCAAGAAAATTTTGAGCACTTGACAAAGAGCTTTTGCGAATATTGTTTATTGTTTTGTGCTCTTGATTGCGTTGTTGATCAAATGTCGTAATCTTAATGGTTCCAGACCTGCCAACTTCATAAGGAAATTTCATTCGACCATAAATAAGTTTATGTTTTTTTGTGGGGTTGACGTCAACAAAGTGCGTTGTTAGACTATCCACAATGTGCCTTGAATTGAGATCTTCATACAGTGAATAGCTAATTTTAAACTTTGATTGATACGGAAATTCAGGGGAAGGCCTGCTGTAAATCAGATCTGCACTTTCAATTTTGAATATAATCTCAGAAGTGTCGTTGTTGGTGTGGTAAATTTTAAATTCAGGATTAATAATAGATCCGCGACTATACAAATAAGAGTAGTTGTTGTAGGTGCTGTTAGACGATACAGAGCAACCCAGTAGCAGTAAAAAAAAACAGAATATAAAAAACAGTTTCACCAACAATACAGGTTTTAACAAAACTGCTCAATAACAATCTTGTAAAAATTTAACAATGCTTTTAGAATTAATTTGTAAGACTTAAGAGTAAAAGTAGTACATCCTATGTTAATTCAAATTAAAAATATTACTATCGCGCGTCAAATACGTTAACCATTAGTTATTTAATATGATGACGTTAACGCCGAGCGGTACAAAGTCAAACAGTTCTATAACATCTTCACTTGTCATTCGGATGCATCCGTGAGATGCAGGTTGTCCGATTAAATGTTCTTCTGGCGTACCGTGAATGTAAATTCTACGGTGATAGGAATCAATATTTTTATTGCCTTTATTAATCCCTTCTTCTTGACCTTGAAGCGTTAAAATTCTTGTAACTATTTCATCTTTTTTTGAATGTAAGTGATTGTCTTTGTTT
>JABJPZ010000212.1 GCA_018663635.1 Crocinitomicaceae bacterium | reverse complement strand
GGCAGACTTTTGAAACAAGACATTAAAAACTTCGTCCGTAATGTCCTCCCAATCAGCGTTGCTCATGTTGAATAATTCTGGAGATGGATTAAATAAGGGCTCGTTGTGTGACGAAGAAAACTTATTCCAGGGACATACGTCTTGGCAAATATCACAACCGAAAATCCAATTGTCGAACTTGCCTCTAACATCATCTGGAATTGCATTCTTCAACTCTATGGTAAAATAGCTAATGCACTTACTTCCATCTACTTTATAAGGCTCGACAATAGCATCTGTTGGACAGGCATCAATACACGCGGTGCACGTACCACAATAATCTTTTATTGGATGATCGTAAAACAAATCCAAATCCAGTATTAGTTCAGCTATGAAAAAAAAAGATCCCATTTCACGATTAATCACATTGGTATGCTTGCCCATCCAACCAATTCCACTTTCACGGGCCCAAGCCTTATCTAAAACTGGAGCTGAATCGACAAATACTCTGCCATCAACAGCACCAATTTCTTCTTGGATGGCAAGCATGAAAAGCTTGAGTTTTTCTTTAATTACAAAATGATAATCTTTGCCATAAGCATATTTCGATATTTTGAAATCTTCCTTTTCCTGAGTGCGTTTTTCCTCTGGGTAATAGTTTAGTAAAAGACTCACTACAGATTTAGCTCCGGGAACAAGGGTTCTTGGATCTATTCGCTTATCAAAATAGTTTTCCATGTAAGCCATCTCGCCCTGCTGATTGCTAGTTAACCAATGTTCTAGGTGGCGCGCATCTTGTTCTAGTTGTTTCGCTTTGGCAATCCCACATTGTTCAAAGCCCAATTCTTTAGCTTTGTTCTTAATAAAATCGGTATGTTTTCTCTTGACGGTTGTCATTTCAATTAGTCAGGAAATTTGAAAAACTAAGAATTAGTCATTAATTAAAACAAACCGCCTTGTGTGTACTTAAAATCAGTACCAAGGTGCTTATATGCCTTCTCTGTTGCCTTTCTTCCAGTTCTCGTGCGTAAAAGATAGCCTTGCTGTATCAAAAATGGTTCATACACTTCTTCAATGGTTCCAGCTTGTTCGCCAACTGCTGTAGCTATATTAGTAAGGCCTACCGGCCCACCGGAAAATTTTTCAATTATTGCTAATAATATTTTATTATCCATATCGTCTAACCCACTCTCATCAACATTAAGAGCAGATAAGGCCATTTTAGAGATCTCCATATTAATGGTGCCATCTCCTTTAATTTGAGCAAAATCTCGTACACGCCTTAATAGAGCATTCGCAATCCTAGGAGTTCCTCTACTTCTTGAAGCGATCTCATGTGCTGCCTCATACTCAATCGGAATTCTTAATAGTCCTGCTGAACGCTCAACAATATCTGTTAGCGTTTTTGTATCGTAGTATTCCAGCCTACTATTTATACCAAACCTTGCCCTTAAAGGTGCCGTCAATAACCCTGATCGCGTTGTTGCCCCAATAAGTGTGAATTGCTCTAAAGCTATTTGCACAGTCCTTGCATTAGGGCCAGTATCGATTACAATATCAATTTTGTAATCCTCCATTGCGGAATAAAGATACTCTTCGATAACTGCGCTTAATCGATGTATTTCATCAATAAACAAAACATCACCAGATTCTAAATTTGTTAATAAACCAGCTAGATCACCGGGCTTGTCTAAAACAGGACCAGAAGTTACTTTGAATCCAACACCCAGCTCATTAGCAATGATATTCGCCAATGTCGTTTTACCCAATCCTGGTGGTCCATGTAATAATACATGATCCAGAGATTCTTCTCTTTTCTTCGCTGCCTCCACGAAGATTACGAGGTTATCAATTACTTTTGGCTGACCAGCAAAATCATCAAATGATTTAGGTCTTAATACCTTATCAATTTCACCATCAACAGGATTGTTTTCCTCTTCGTGAAATTCATATGATTCTAATTCATCAGTCACAAAAGCAAATGTAAGAAGATAAGCCTTGGTGTTCGCAATTAACCAAAAGAAGGTTTAAACAATTATCACAGTATGTCTTTAAGAACATCTCCAAAGTAGATTTTTGCTCTTAACAAATAAAAAGGAGCTGTAAAATTGTCATTTAACCGTCTATTTCCAATGAACATTAATCTGAAACCGATACCACCACCGATACCAATATACTTCAATACGATGTATTCAAAAGTAATTGCAGGTTCATAAAATGCGATTGAAATAGAATTCGTTTTCTTCAATTCATTGGATTCGTTTCTATACTCTAAAAATGTTTTTCCGAATCCCACTTGAACGGGAATCCCACAGCTGTATTTTTTCCTTTTCAAAAAAGTATACTCTACGAATGGAGCTAGGTAGCGCATTTTTAGCTCGCCTTTATTTTCTTGAACAATTTGCCCTTCAATTACTAAAGGCCTAAATACATCTGTTGCTAACCAGTTATAACCTAGACCTATTTTGGTTATGTTTTTATAATTAAATCCTATTTGAACATCTCGAATTTTAACAAATCTATTGGATATAAAAGAGTTTCTTGTCCCAAATTTTAACATCACTTTAGGCTTTGATTCAAAGCTCTGCTTCATGTCGTCAAGAAGCTGCGTGATTCCATTGAATGGAATTAGTACAAAAATTATTGGAATTAATATTTTCATTCAAAAAAAAATGTCCGCAACATTGTTACGGACATTTTTATTTAATGTTTTAGCAATGGGTTAACCGTGCTCTTCTTCACCCTCCTCAAGAGGAATGTTTTGTGGACAAAAATCCTCCTCTTTACCTGGCTTACTATAATCATACGGCCATCTGTGCACTTCAGGTATTTCACCAACCCAATTTCCATGTACATGCTCTACTGGTGTAGTCCACTCCAACGTGTTTGATTTCCATGGGTTTTCTATGGCTTTAGCACCTCTGATTGCACTATAGAAAAAGTTAAATAAGAATATTACCTGCGCCAATGTTCCAATTACTGCGAAAACAGAAATCACTACATTTAAGTCAACAACGTGATCTAAAAATGGAAATTCGGAGTAATCATAATACCTTCTAGGCGCCCCAGCTAAACCTGTAAAATGCATGGGAAAGAATACACCATAGCCACAAACAATAGTTACCCAAAAATGGACATATCCCATTTTTCTATTCATCATTCTACCATAAAGCTTAGGAAACCAGTGATACAGCCCTGCGAACATACCAAAGATTGCCGAAAGCCCCATAACAATGTGGAAGTGTCCAACAACAAAATAAGTGTCATGAACATCAATATCTAAAGCAGAATCTGCAAGTATGATTCCTGTCACACCCCCAGTAATAAACGTTGATACTAATCCAATACTAAACATCATCGCTGGTGTAAAAACAATATTCCCTTTCCAGATTGTTGTAATGTAGTTAAACACTTTAACGGCAGATGGAATGGCAATAAGCAAAGTCGTAAAGACAAATACTCCTCCTAAAAATGGATTCATTCCTGTGATAAACATGTGGTGACCCCAAACTATGAAAGACAAGAATCCTATCGCTAAAATTGAACCAATCATTGCACGATATCCGAATATTGGCTTTCTAGAATTCGTTGCAATAATTTCTGACGTTATACCTAAAGCTGGAAGTAAAACAATGTATACCTCGGGGTGACCTAAAAACCAAAATAAATGCTGGAATAAAATCGGACTACCACCGGTTTGATCCAACGCATGCCCATCAATAAAAATGTCTGAGATATAAAAACTAGTACCAAAACTTCTATCCATAATTAATAACACGGCTGCAGATAGCAACACTGGGAATGATAAAACACCAAGGATAGCTGTAACAAAGAATGCCCATATCGTAAGCGGCATTCTGGTCATTTTCATTCCTTTTGTTCTTAAATTAAGAATGGTAACGATATAGTTCAAAGATCCTAATAAGGAGGATGCAATGAATATGGCCATCGACACCAACCAAAGTGTCATCCCTAATCCTGATCCTGGAACAGACTCTTCTAAAACGGAAATTGGAGGATATACAGTCCAACCAGCCATTGCAGGGCCACTTTCAACAAAAAGAGAAACAAGCATGATGACACTTGACAAACAAAAGAACCAATAGGAAAACATATTTAGGAAACCCGAAGCCATATCGCGTGCTCCTAACTGTAACGGAATCAATAAATTTGAGAATGTACCAGACAATCCACCCGTTAGCACGAAAAACACCATGATTGTTCCATGAATTGTAACCAACCCTAAATACATGTTACTATTCATCACTCCATCAGGTGCCCAGTCCCCAAGGAATATACTGTTCAACATATTTGGTCCAGGCCATCCTAACTGAATTCGAAAGAGTAAGGACAAAAACATCCCAACTACTCCCATAATAATGGCTGTAAACAAGAATTGCTTCGCAATCATCTTATGATCTTGCGAAAAGATATACTTGGTTATAAAACTCTCCTTATGATGATGAGCGTGTGCGTGAGCTCCCATAACTAACTTGTTTAAATCTTAATACCTAATTCAACTTCTATTTACTTCAAATTACTTGCTTGAAGCTGTTGTTCAAATGTTTTTTGATCCGCCATCCAAGCCTCATACTCTTCTTGCGTCTCAACAATCACATTCACCCACATGTTGGAATGTGAAAGACCACATATTTTATTACATAAAAGCAAAAAGCTTGCTTCTACTAGTGGTTTCCCAACTTTTTCTCTAGCCTTATTTATGGCTTCGTATTTTGCAATCACATCTGGATGTTCTCTAAATTCTTTTGTCGTCATCGTAGGAGTGAACTTAATTTGAGTCGCCATTCCGGGAACACAATTCATTTGAGCCCTAAAGTGTGGAAAATAAGCTGAATGAATTACATCTTGAGATTTAAACTGGAATTGATAAGGTTGTCCAACTACCAAATGAATATCACCTTTTAAAATAACATCATCGTAAACCCTAGAATTCACTTCACTTTGATTCATTGCGTTTAAACCCATGTCATTTGCAATGGTAGATTGAACTCTCATTTTCTTTCGTTTTAACCGTTCCATTTCTTCGGTCATTTCGGCTAATTTTTCGTCGGTTTCAAAAGCTGCTTCTGCACTTCCTAAAAATTCATTCAAATAAGAAACTCTAGCATCAATTCTATTGAAATGCAATTCAATTGTTTCAGAAGAAATTAAGCCTAGTGGGTTAAGAAAGGTATTGGTATCTCCCCAACTATTGTAATCAATTAATTTAAAATTAGCATCTCCTAATGCATTGTCTTTTCCTGCATACCTAGTCGTCCAATCAAATTGCTTAGAATAAATTTCGATGTGTTTTTGTTCCTTCAATTCCGTAAACATGGATACTTCTTCATCCACAAGTGACAGCAATGCTGAATTTCGTGAATTAAACTTCTTCTGTTCCGTAATGATTAAAGCAGATTCTCCATCCATTTCATAGGTTTGCAGCACCCATTCACCACCTTTTTCTACAAGAACCAATTTTGATGATCCTGACAAATTACTCAAGCCTACTCCAGCTTCTTCCACCGTTTGATAAGCTGCCTTAAATTCGAAATTAGATTCTACTTGACCATCATTAACTACTAATCCTGTATGTTCATGTACTACATAATCTCCTGACATATCAGTTATGTCATTCCATGTACGTAGCCCTAAAACAATAATGATAGCCAAAACAATTGCAGGTGCAACTGTCCACATCATTTCCAATTTGTTATTGTGCGTAAAGTAGTAAACATCACGATCTTTCTTGTAAGCAAACTTAAATGCGAAATAAAACAGCAAAGCATTACATAAGAAGAAAACAGGTATAATAATCCCAAAATTCAATCCGATAAGCCAATCTGTCGCCTCACCGTGTATCGAAACAGATGGACCTTTTCCGCCCATTCCGTATGCAACCATTTGCCAAATAACAAATCCAAAAAAAGCAATACAAAATACCAGCATTAATACTGCATTCATATTATTCTCTCTTCTCGTAATCGTTGGCTCCTTGCGCCCTCTAACCTTTGAGGAAAGTTCATAGACCCTCATCATCTGTGCTACCGCCAAGACAAGGAGAACCAAAACAACAATTAACAATACTTTACCCATGACCAGTCTTTATCTAATTTCTTTATTACACTTAAAAGTCGTGATGTATGGACTCGTCCAACATCGGATGATTTTTCTTTATCAATGGAGCTTTCGACAAATTCCTTAACAGGAAGTGAACGAAAATTCCCAAGAACATTATAAACATTCCAAACTCTAACATCCCTATTTGATAGTTATTCATTATCGTTCCAGGCATCACCATCAGATAGACATCCATCCAGTGACCTACAAATACGATTGAGCTAATGATTAACAATATACTCCATGTTCTTTTGGCATCTCTCGACATTAATAAGACCATTGGCAGTATAAAATTAATTGCAAAAGTTCCAAAGAACAGGAATTTATAATCCAAAATTCTCTGTTGGAAATAGGTTACTTCTTCACCAATGTTCGAATACCATATTAACATGAATTGAGAGAACCATAAATAACTCCATAAAAAGCTAATGGCAAAAATCCACTTTCCTAAATCATGAATGTGCGATTGATTGATTTGGGGCAAGTGCCCTCTAGATTTTAGGTATAGTGTAGTCATTAATATCATGACCATTGCAGAAATCCAAATTCCTGAGAAAACATACCATCCAAACAGAGTGGAGAACCAATGCGCATCAATAGACATGATCCAATCCCAAGCAAGCATTGATGAAAATACCGCAAAGAATACTAGAAATAATGCTCCTCGTCTATACTGCAGAAAATGCCATTTGACTCCACCTTCGTTGTCTTCTTTCTTAGACCATTTTCTAAAAAGCAAAGCAAAAATCCAAAATACTCCAATATAAATTAGCGTTCTAATCCAAAAGAAACTTTGATTGAGATACCCGGATTTCTTATAAAGTAATTTATCAAAATCTTCTCCCATCGTTAGCTTAGAATCATCCATCCACATGTAAATGTGATTCCAGTCTAATGTGCCCGCTAAAAAGACAACAATTAATACAATAGCCCCGAAAGGTAACACAAGCATTACGGCTTCAAATACTCGTAAAATTACCGCACCCCATCCTGACTCTGTAGCATAATGCAAGGCTAAATAAAACAGTGCTCCTAGAGCGATTCCGAAGAAAAAGAATCCATTTATAAGTAAATTCGACCAAAAGCGATTATGCTGATGATCAGGCATTCCGACCTTATGGCTATCAACCATGGCCTTCACAGCTGGTAATACTTCATCCTCATGATGGTGCCAAGCTTCCATCCCTTCCTTAGTATGAATGACATGAGCTGATATACTCCAAGTTGGTTCTGCACGATGTCCGTGGCCACCATGTCCATCTCCGTGCTCTTCGTCAGCATGCGAATCTGTATGCACCTCTTCGGCATGTTCTTCATGTCCAGCACCGTGATCGTTATGACCATGTGCGCCAGGATCCATGATTTGAATATGGCACGCCTCTGCAGCGATAATTAAGTCTGCCTTAAATTGTTCCCACTCCTCATCGGTGTTCTCACCATTATTATGAGTAGGGTAAGATAAAGTAAGCTGAGTACCATCCTCACTTAACTTCGTGTGGATATACGATTGCTCTGTAAATATTCCCCAAATCATAGCAAGCAAACCTACTATCATTAGTGTGAATGTGACTTTCTTTGCTCTCGATGAAATTTTAAATTCCATTTGTCTTTTCAATTAAAGTATCTTATTCTCCTTCGTTCGTTTCAAGCGCATCTTCCGAAACTGCAGCAGCTTCAGACGACTGTGTACTGTCTGCAATTTCTTCTACAATGTTCGATGGATGAACTCCTCCATTCTGAAGCGCTTGCACATGTAAAATAACCTGCCATCTTTCTTTTTTTGAAAGCTGCGAGGCGTGTGAGCCCATCATATTCTTACCATGCGTTAGTGTATGAAACATTTTACCCACAGAAAGCTCTTTAAGTGCACCATCATATGCTCCAGGAGCAGCATGACCAGATTTAGCAACTACTGCGCCATCACCTTTTCCTTTTTCACCGTGACAATGAACACACATAAAGCTGTAAATTCGGGCTCCTTCTTTTAAATTTTCTTCAGTAGGACCGATAGGGTTAGCAATACTATCTGCAGCTTCATAATCTTCAATCGGTCTATCCAAGATATAAGGCATATTAATGGCCGCAGCTGTAGAATCACTATTAAATGGAATCGACCCGTGACCAGGAAGACGAGCTGACTGTAATTCCTTCAAGCTATCAACCGCATAATCTTTAATCATTCCATAATCTACATATGCTTCTATCGCAGGAGAACGATACATGTCTGGCGTATATTCATAACCTGCGCTATCCTCGCCTTTTGTACAAGATGCAACTGCTGCTACAAGCAAAACTGCTACCGTTATTATCCTGATCATTTTGTTCATTCTTAAGTTTTTCACAACTCAATGCTGTTTGTTGTATTCCTTTAACTTCCTTGAAGCTCTCTTTCCTCAATTTCTATTATGCCTGTTTCTTTAATCATGGCTTGTAATTCATCACCTGAAAATTGTGTATTCTCATTCACTCTTACCTCCATTACAAATTTATCATCTGTAGTTCTTGGATCCGGATTTCTAGCTGGCATTCCAGGCAAAGTTTTATTCCTTAACAAATATGTAATTGCCATTCCGTGTGCAGCACAAAGTACTGTGAATTCGAAAATTATTGGAATAAATGACGGTAAATTTTCTAGCATTGAAAAACTAGGTTTTCCACCAATATTCATCGGCCAATCCTGAATCATAAAGTAATTAATGGCTATAATAGCCAAAGTTGTACCCGTTAATCCATAAAGGAATGCATTGATTCCAAGTCTAGTATGTTTTACCCCAATAATAGGATCGATACCGTGGATTGGAAATGGAGAATATACGTCAGCAACATGAACGCCTTTTCCAACAAGCATTTTAGCTCCGTCTTTCAAGACATCATCATCGTCGTACATTGCATATATAACCTTATCTGCCATATCTGTTTATAAATCTATATTCAATCTAGTTTTCATACAATATTTACTAATTGTATTAATCATTAGAGTCATTATTATCGTTCTTCGACTCATCAATTTCTTCATGATGAGCGTGCTTATCCCAATAGCCTTCGCCATATCCAAAGCCTTCCTTGTAATTCTCTCCCGACGATTTCAATATCGACTTTAATTCATTCAATGCTAAAACAGGGAAAAATCTCGCAAACAACAAAAACAAGAAAAAGAAAATTCCAATCGTACCAATAAATACTCCTATGTCAACCCATGTCGGGTGAAACATTGTCCACGAAGAGGGGATATAATCTCTATGAATAGAAGTTACAATAATCACAAATCGCTCAAACCACATGCCGATATTTACTACTAGTGACAATACAAAAGTAAAGGCTAAGTTTCTTCGCAATTTCTTAAACCAAAATAATTGAGGTGAAATAACATTACACGTCATCATTGACCAATATGCCCACCAATACGGACCTGTTGCCCTATTAATAAACGCATAGGCCTCGTATTCTACACCCGAATACCAAGAAATAAACAATTCTGTTATGTAAGCAACACCTACAATTGAGCCCGTAACAATAATCACGATATTCATGTACTCGACATGTTTCACGTGTATATAGTTTTCTAAGTGCATCGCTTTTCTCATGATTAACAATAAGGTTAATACCATTGCGAAACCAGAGAATACCGCGCCAGACACAAAGTATGGTGGGAATATTGTAGTGTGCCAACCCGGAACAATTGAAGTGGCAAAATCCATAGATACAATAGAGTGCACAGAAAACACAAGCGGCGTTGCCAAACCTGCAAGCACCAATGAAACTATCTCAAATCTGTTCCACGCCTTTGCATTACCCGTCCAACCAAAGGATAAAATGGAATAAATTTTCTTAGCTACAGGTCGAGTTACTCTGTCTCTTATTGTCGCGAAATCAGGGATTAATCCAATGTACCAGAACACCAACGATACTGAAAAGTACGTGGAGATAGCAAATACATCCCATAAAAGAGGTGAATTAAAGTTTACCCATAAAGATCCAAATTGATTCGGAAGAGGGAATACCCAATATGCAACCCAAATTCTTCCCATGTGTATCCCTGGGAATACAGCGGCCATCATTACAGCAAAAATGGTCATTGCTTCTGCTGAACGGTTAATGGCCATTCTCCATTTTTGTCGAAACAATAATAGTACTGCAGAAATCAAGGTTCCAGCATGACCAATTCCTACCCACCAAACAAAATTGGTAATGTCCCAGGCCCATCCAACCGTTTTATTCAAACCCCAAGTCCCTATTCCAGTGCCAATCAAATATAGGATACATCCAATCCCCCACATTGCCACCAAACCGGCTATGGTAATCATTAAGTACCATGCCTTAGGAGCATCGTTTTCAATCGGCCTACATACATCTTCAGTGATATCGTGGTACGATTTATCTCCTAAAATTAACGGTTCTCTGATCGATGCTTCTTTATGCATTCTTATCGTGTTTTAATCTTCTTAGTGTGCGGTGTGCTCTGTTTCATGATCACTTTCGTGATCGTTATTTGTCGCCATCGCTTGTTCTTCAATATTTCTAACCTTCACCTTGTACCATACATTTGGCTTAACGCCTACTTCTTCAAGTGATTGATATGCTCTATCCGATTCAGAACTTTTTCTAATCGCTGAATCCTTATCGTTCCAATCTCCAAAGGTAATTGCATTTACTGGGCATGCTTCAGCACAAGCAGATGTAACATCTCCGTCTTGAACAGGTCGGCCAGCTTTTTTAGCAACTAGTTTGCCTTCTTGTATTTTCTGTACACAGAAACTACATTTTTCCATTACACCTCTTGATCTAACTACAACGTCAGGGTTTAGAACCATTCTTCCAATCTCCTGTTGTGCAGGATTTGTTTCATTGAACTTCTTATATCCCTGGTAATTAAACCAATTGAATCTTCTTACTTTATAAGGACAGTTGTTTGCACAGTATCTTGTACCAATACATCTGTTGTAGGTCATTTGATTTAGACCTTCATTAGAATGTGTAGTTGCTGCTACTGGACAAACCGTTTCGCAAGGAGCATGATTACAATGCTGACACATCATTGGCATATACACTACTGTCGGACTAGCCTCTGAAATTTCCATTTGATGATAGTCAAATGTGTTTTTCGTAGGATCTTTCTCCCAAGCATTTCTATCGCTATCACCAACTGAGGAAAAATACCTATCAATTCGCAACCAATGCATGTCTCGCGACCTTCTAATTTCATCTTTGCCTACAACCGGCACATTATTCTCTGCAACGCAAGAAACCAAACATGATCCACAACCCATACAAGCAGTTAAATCAACAGACATACCCCATCTATGGCCTACATTTTCTACAGGATGAGCATCCCATAAATCGGCTTCTTCAACAGGCAACATTTGATGTTTACCATCTTTAATCATTGACAATTCATGAGGAGGATTGTAAGCACTAGAATCTGCATTTAGATATGTATCAAGCGAAGTTTCTTTTACAACCGACTCTCTACCCATTACCGTATGGTGTGTTTGAGCACAAGCAAGCTGATAGGTTTCGGTTTCAGCATCAACTTTCGCCGACATTCCAGCTAAAGTCATGGTTCCATTCTGCCATCCACAAAGTGGAAAAGCATTTTTACCAATTGGTATTAGATTACCTGCGTCATCTGTTTCGTGTCCACCATAATTTCCTGTACAGTAAGCGGCTTTTCCAATAACAGCAGTTGAACCACCATTAGCACCTCTTCCGTACCCCATTGCAATTCCAATGGTTCCTGATGCTTGTCCAGGCATAGGAAAAACAGGCAGTTTAACGCTTTTTTCTCCGACGGTAACAGTAACCACATTCGCAGGCGAATCTTCACCTAGATAAAGTGCATTCCAAGCATTGTAATCTTTTATTTCTCCCTCATTTTCTGCTAAACTAGCTTCAGAAAGACTTCCCGGGAACATTTCCAAAACATCTGCAGGTGCCATAGTAACATAATTGTCCCACGAGACTTTAGACAGGGGATCTGGCATTTCTTGTAGCCAAGGATTTGCAGCATCTTTCCCAGTACCGATACCTGCTTTTTGATATACAATTAGTTCAACTGGGCTCATTTCCATGTTGGCTACAGCTGCGACCGCAGCACCAACATCTCCACTGAAAACTAGCGCATCAGCGCTTGGCATTCCTTGTGCTTCCATTGAACCATTGTGCACAGCCCAATTCCAATAATCACTAAATGCGGTATATTCTGTTTGCCTCGAGAAACCATGCTCTTCCCATGTGCTTCTTAAAAAGTCATAACAAACGGTACTGTCTTTAGTGGCGCTTCTTGTTGCTTCTCCAGCCCAAACCAAAATAGACTCTTGTGCTTGTCTAGTATCATAAAGTGGACGGATTACTGGTTGAACAATGCTGTAATGGCCTGTTTTTGGACTGTAATCATTCCATGACTCCAGGTAATTATTATCTGGACAAACATACTGACAAGCGCTTGCTGTTTCGTCTTCATACTGAGATAATGAAACAGATAACTGACAATTTCTGATTGCTTTCTCCCAATCAGCTCCATTCGACATTGAATAAACTGGATTTGTGTCGTAAAAAATTACTGCATCTATACTTCCCGCAGCCAAGTCATCAGACAATTGCTTGATTGCTGCATCATCATTTCTACCAAGCTCTACTTTTTTGCTTACGTCTATTGTTTCGCTATAACTCCCTAGCTTGTTATTGATAGCATTTACTATCAATTGAATATTTTTGTCGTTAGATCCTGATACTACTAATGAGCTCGATCCTGCAGCTGTAAGATCGGAAGCAACCAATTCACAATAAGTTCCAAGAGCTCCATCGGCAGCTTTACCAGCGCCTCCTATTGCATGCAGTATTCCAGCAGCAACGGCACCTTCTTGCGACGGCTTAATCCTGACTCTTTGATCTGCATTCGACCCTGTTTGGGACATAATAGATTCAAACTGCCAATGCTTTGACATCCAACCAGACTCTGGCTTTCTTGTCGAGCCATATTGCCCTATGTACTCCGTACTTAGCAACCAACCATTTAAGAAATCACATCCAATTCCAACAATTACCTTTGCTTTTGAAAAATTGTAACTCGGAATAAAATCATCTCCGAAAGATGCTTTATTAGCTTGGCGCATTCCGCTATACGAAACTTCGTCCAATACAATGTGTTTAATATCTGGGCCACTAACTTCTGCTGAAGAGTTGATTGGATCAACCAATGGCATGGCTTCTTCAAGCAATGAAGTTTCTTCATTTGATGATCCCATTGGGAAAGGCTCCTTCCCGCCGTATTTAGAAGAAAAAGCGTTAATGGCTATTTTCGTCGAAGGCGAAATTATGGACCTAGAGACCAATCTAATGGTGCCTCCGCTTGCAGCAATGGATGTAAGCTTTGAACCAATTTCTGCGTCTACATCGGACCAAGAAACAGCAGAACAACCGTCATCACCGTGCTTATGTGGCTCTTGCAATCTCGCCTCATTATATAAGGAAAGAACTGAACCAATAATTCTAGGTGTTGTCGCAACACCGTTAATTCCATAATTTTTGTTTCCTTTTACAAAAATCGGTCTCCCCTCCCTTGTTTTCACTAAGACGGATCCGTAATCATTGCCATCATAATAAGTAGAAGCGTACCAATTTGCAATACCTGGCGTTATCTCTTCTGGTTTGTTCACATACGGAACAGACTTTATTACAGGCTTCTCACATGCAGCTAAAGACGCAGCAGCGACACTAAACCCTAAGTACTTGAGAAAATCTCGTCTGTCCGTTTTAAATGCAGCTGATTTATCACTACCAATAAATTCCTCTACAGAAAGCTCTGCGGGAAATTCATTATCTCTTCGTTCCACAAACTGAGGGGTCTCCTTTAGTTCATCAAAACCTTTCCAATATTTCTTGTTTGTTGCCATGGCCTACTCTTCCAAATAGATTAATAGTGACATTTTGCACATTCCCAACCACCGAGCTCTCGAACGGTAATTTTATCGTCACCCTTGAATTGTTTCAGCAATTCCGGATTACTCTTAAGTCGTGCGTGAATTTCGTTATAATAATCGTTTTTCTCTATGTCTACATCGGTTTCGTTATGACATTCAAGACACCATCCCATTGTTAACACAGGTTTAGTGAGCTTCGTCACACCTTCCAGTTTATTAATTTCCTGAACACTTGCAACTTTGCCTCCGTCGTAAGTTTGAACATCACCGTGACATTGTATGCAATCAATACCTCCTACCTTTACATGCTGTGAGTGATTGAAATAAACATGGTCTGGCAAATTATGCACCTTATTCCACACAATAGGATGACCAACAACTTCGCCATTCTCATCTAATTGATACGAATTCGATTCGGGATCGTATCCTGCTGCTTCGTGAATTTTACCGATTTCTTCTCCTTTGAAATAGGTGCCTTCCTGAATGCTTCTGTGGCAATTCATACAAATGTTTACTGAAGGAATTCCTGCATGCTTTGATTTTTCCACACTACTGTGGCAATACTTGCAATCAATCTCGTTTTTACAGGCATGAATAATATGAGAGAATTTTACAGGCTGAGAAGGCATATACCCCTCATTAACGTCTATTTGACCAGCTCGCCATCCCAAATCTGCAAGTCCAATCAGAACCACAATAATAGTAATGAGACTTACCAAAACTTTGTTTTTCCAAAGCCAATCTTTCAACAACTCTAAATAGGTCTGATCATCATCCGTGTCAAATTCATCAGAAACTTCTTTCAGCTTCCTGTTGACGCCTGCAATTGCAAAAATAACAAAGGCAAGAATAACAGCTATAACAAGGAGCATCTTCCATCTTCCACTACTCTCTTTTACTTTTATTAGATAGGGCGTCGCACATCCGTCATCTCCAGAAGCCCTTGCCGGCTCAACAAAACTTTCAACATAAGCAAAGATATTGTCTATTTCCTGGTCATTGACTGCCTGAGGCGTCATAACACTGGGATCAAAGCTTTCCATCTCTTTAGCTCTTGAAGATTCTCCCGAACTGATTAATGCCCCAGCATTTTTAACCCATCGGTATAAAAGCTCCGCTTCACCCGCGTCTGCCCAACGTTGCACTGCGCCTTTAAGCGCAGGGCCTGTTTGTCTCTTAAGGGGATGGTGACAAGAAGCACAATTGTTTTTAAACAATGCCGCACCTGCTTCAGCATCACCCTCAACAGCAAAAGACCAACTTGAACCCAAGAATAATGGAAAAATTACAAGGGCTAAAATTACCCAATTACCTTTGAAAGGTTTACGAATGTATAACTTCATCTTCCGCTCTTTGTTAACGAATCCTCAACAATATGGGCACAAAAATAACAGAGAATGTATATCCTAAGTATAAAATGTCATGAAATTGTCAGACAGTTCTTCAATTTATAATGATTCTAAATAAAGGACGCGGGAGATATCGTCCTTCAACGGAACAAAAAATGAAACTACTTCGGTAATAAAATGAGCAAAACTCTCGGCATGATTTATGACATAATGTTTCAATTGACTACTTTTGATTCAAATAGATTCTCTATGAAAATTACAATTGTATTGTTGGCTGCCATAATTACATTAGAATCCTTTGCCCAAGAGGCTTGGACACTTTATCGACCCACAGATTCAACAATAGAAGTATCTGCAGACACTATTAAATTCGACACCATTTACACCCTAGACTTTTCAAAAACTGGTGTGGTCAACGTATTTAAAGATACCCGAATCGATACAATTACAGCATTAAAAAAAGGAAATATAAATCTATCTAAGCCTGGTTATCGCGTTCAAATTTTGCTGAGTCATAAAAAAAACGAAGTCAATACAAAACGGGCTGAATTTTTACGCCATTATGATGATTGCAGTGCTCATATTATTTGGCAACAACCTAACTTTAGTCTAAAAGTTGGTGATTTTTATACAAGACAACAAGCAGTTGAATTTAAATATGAAATTGTAGAGCACTTTCCATCTGCTATTGTAGTTAAAGACAATATAATTCTACCCAAGCTTTAGAATTGAAAACTGTAAAGAGCTGAGCAAAAAAGAATTTTCTTTTACCGGTCTATTAATCAGAAATGATGGTCTACCTAACGATTACTTCAGCTTTCTAGCTACCTCAACTTGCTCATATGCTTCAATGATATCACCTTCTTTGATGTCATTAAACTTGTCAATATTCAAACCACATTCATACCCGTGTTTGACTTCTTTAACATCGTCTTTGAAACGTTTTAATGAACCAAGTGCACCAGTATAAATAACGATACCCTCTCGGATAAGCCTAATTTGAGAATTTCTGGTTATTTGACCTTCAACTACAAAACATCCAGCAATGGTGCCAACTTTAGATATTTTAAAGGTTTCTCTGACTTCTACTGAACCAGTAATGCTCTCTTCAATATCCGGTGAAAGCATACCTTCCATCGCGTCTTTGATTTCTTCGATGGCTTTATAAATTACAGAATATAACCTGATATCAATCTCTTCTTTTTCCGCAATCTTTCTTGCTTGAGCAGAAGGTCTTACCTGGAAGCCAATAATAATTGCATCTGATGCTGTTGCCAACAATACATCTGATTCTGTAATCTGGCCAATCGCTTTGTGTATAATATTAACCTGAATCTGCTCTGTACCTAATTTGATTAATGAATCCGATAAGGCTTCAATTGATCCATCAACATCTCCTTTTACAATCAAATTCAACTCTTTGAAGTCTCCAATTGCAAGACGTCTTCCAATTTCATCCAAAGTAATGTGCTTGGTTGTTCTAATTCCTTGCTCACGTTGCAATTGCTGACGCCTTGTAGCAATACCTTTTGCTTCCTTCTCATCTGCCATGACATTGAATCGGTCACCCGCAGAAGATGGACCATTCATACCTAAAAGCGATACAGGATAAGACGGTAATACTTCTTCTAGCAATTCACCTTTCTCGTTGTGCATTGCTTTCACCTTACCCATTTGAGTTCCGGCGACCAAAACATCGCCAACGTGCAACGTTCCTGCCTCTACTAATAAAGTGGTCACATAACCTCTCCCTTTATCAAGCGTAGATTCTATTACTGTACCAACTGCTTTTTTCTTCGGATTGGCCTTTAGTTCGAGCAACTCGGCTTCTAAAAGTACTTTTTCAAGCAAATCATCAACACCTTGCCCAGTTTTTGCTGACACCTCTTGACTTTGAAACTTACCACCCCAGTCTTCAACTAAAATGTTCATCGCAGATAATTGCTCTCTAATTCTATCCGGATTAGATGCCTCACGGTCACATTTATTAAACGCAAAAACCATTGGCACACCTGCCGCCTGTGCGTGATTAATTGCCTCTTTCGTTTGTGGCATTACCTCATCATCTGCAGCAATAATAATAATTGCGATGTCTGTAACTTGTGCACCTCTTGCACGCATTGCTGTAAAAGCTTCGTGCCCAGGCGTATCCAAAAACGTAATTCTACGTCCAGATTCTCCCTGTACGTTATAAGCCCCAATGTGCTGTGTAATCCCACCAGCTTCTCCTTCAGTAACCTTGGCGTCTCTAATAAAATCCAACAAAGAAGTTTTACCATGATCCACGTGCCCCATCACCGTTACAATTGGACATCGTGGTTCCAAGTCTGCAACATCATCTTCTTCCTCTTCTATCGTTTCTTGAACATCTGCACCTACAAATTCAACACTGTACCCGAACTCTTCAGCCACCATAGTTAAAGTTTCAGCATCCAACCGCTGATTGATGGAGGCAAAAATTCCTATTGACATGAGCGTTGAAATAATATCTGTAGGACTTTTATCCATCATCGTTGC
>JABJPZ010000211.1 GCA_018663635.1 Crocinitomicaceae bacterium | reverse complement strand
TGAAATGAAAGAGGAAGGTTTTGAAGCCCAAGAATTGGATTTAAGCAAAGGGTTGCATCGAATATCTTTGGGAGGAACGAATTCAAGGAAGGAAGCGCGTAGACTAAGAAAAAAAGCAAAAGATAAGGGCATCTCTTGTTGGATTTTACGACAATAAAAGGCAAAAAAAATTATTTCTTCCAAACCTTTTTAACGAGTCGGACAATGAGCATTAACACGACTCCAACACCAATAAAAGACAGCGTTCCCCAAATCCAGTTCATCTCGTGTTTCAACTCTATTATAAATACTACAGAAACTAAAAAAACCGTTGCTAGCTCGTTCCATAACCTTAACGCTAAGCTGCTCCAAGAAAGCTCATTTTTCTTGAGCTTTTGCAGCATGTATTCGCATAAAAAATGATACACCATTAAAACTCCAACCAAGACCAGCTTCACTTGCATAAAATTAAATTCCAATAATGCCGGTCTCAATGCCAACATCCAACATCCAAAAATAAAAGTAAGAATCATGGATGGCCAACCTATAATATACCACAGACGTTTCTGCATGATTTTATATTGTTCTTGAAGTGTCTGTCGGACAATCTCGTCTTTACCTTGAGCCTCTACATGATAGATAAAAAGCCTCACGATATAAAACAATGCGGCAAACCAGCAGACCACAAAAATAATGTGCAATGATTTTATAATTAAATACGTTTCTCCCACTTTTCAAAGGTAATGTACTTTGATTAAATTAAAAACCGTTATTTATTCTTCCATATTCCTTTTAGTTTGAATTACTTTGCAGTCTAGAAACTCAGTAAAATGAAATCAATCAATGCGCAAGAAACTTGTGCTACTGCAACAAAATTGGTACTTCCGAATGATACCAACACATTGCACAATCTTTTTGGCGGACAGCTCATGGCTTGGATGGACGAAATTGCCAGCATTTCAGCTGCTAGACACTGCAGGCGCGTAGTCGTGACTGCAGCGGTCAATTCCATTTCTTTCAATCACCCAATAAAACTGGGTGATTTTGTAACTCTTGAAGCCAAAGTTTCAAGATCATTTACTTCATCCATGGAAGTAATCGTTGATGTTTTTGTTGAACATCAAGTAACCGGAGCTCAAAAAAAAGCAAATCAAGCTATCTTTTTGTTTGTAGCTATTGATCAGCTGGGACGACCTATAGAAATTCCTAAATTGCTTCCTAAAACAGATGAAGGAAAAGAAAGATACGATGCTGCACTAAGAAGAAAACAGCTGAGCCTTATATTAGCTGGAAGAATGAAACCAGCGGATGCTACCGAACTAAAAGCCCTATTCGAATAATGAAAGCAACAGTATGTATTTCCATTTTTAACCAGGTCATTTCAGACTACCATCAACAAGATAATGTAGACACAGTAATTGAAATTCCATTTCATGAAAACACTCTAGAAGCCTTACTTTATAAAAAGTGTTGGATAGATACCGTACAATGGCACCTGGAAGACATTATACGCGACCCTCAAATTGACAACGCAAATGGCATTTCAATCAAAAGACGGATTGACCAATCCAATCAAGACAGGACAGATTTAGTGGAGCAAATTGACGATTGGATTAATAACGAATTAGCATCCATCCAGCCACTGGAAACAGCGCGTTTAAATACAGAGAGTATTGCATGGGTTCTTGATCGAATCTCTATACTTTGTTTGAAACTTTTTCATATGAAAGAACAAACAGAGCGGGATGAAGCGGATGAAACTCATTTGAATAAATGCAAATTAAAATATAGCGTACTTTTAGAGCAGGAAAAGGATATGATTCAATCTTACGATGAGCTATTGGAGGACATAGAAACTGGAAAGAGATACGTGAAAGTATATCGACAAATGAAAATGTATAACGATCAATCTTTAAATCCTGTGCTCTACAGAAACCAAGAATAATATGCACCTCCTGGTTATTCGATTATCAGCAATGGGCGATGTGGCGCTAACCGCTCCCGTAGTGCATTCTTTGCTCGAACTAAACCCAATGCTTTCTATCACTGTAGTTACCAATGGCTTTTACACTCCCTACTTTAATACCTGCGATCGTCTTCATATCCATCCTGCGGATTTAAAAGGAGAACACAAAGGAATTTCAGGTATTCGGAAGCTTTATCGAGAGTTAATAAAGAATGACTTTGATGCTATAATTGATCTTCACGATGTATTGAGAACAAAGGTTCTCCGATCATTTTTCAAATTGAAAAACACAAAAGTGCTTTGCTTCGATAAAGGGCGTTCGGAAAAGAAGAGCTTGCTATCAAATAAACGAGTATTTCGAAAATTACCCCATACCACGGAAAGATATTTCAAAATTTTTCAGCAGCTCGGAATCAAAACTGGGTTTTCTAGTGACCCCTGGACAAAAACTAGTCAATCCGAAATATTGTCCAATTTTAAAGGCATTCATGAAATAAACACTAAGGCCTCATTAATTGGAATTGCACCTTTTGCCAAGCACGAATCAAAGATATGGGGTCAAGAAAAAATTGAAATATTAATTCGCCAAATTCAAAATGAAATCGGGAGTACAATTCTCTTATTTGGCGGTGTCAATGAAATACCAGCGCTCAATGAAATTATTAAAAACAATAACTCAATCATTCTAGTCGCCGGAAAATTAGACTTAGCTTCAGAGCTGAAACTAATGACAGATTTGGACGTAATGGTTTCCATGGATTCTTCCAATATGCATCTGATGTGTATTCTTGGTAAAAAAGTGGTTTCAATTTGGGGAGGAACACATCATTATCTTGGTTTTGGGCCAATAGGAAATGAAAACTTAATCGTTGAAATCCCAAGAAAAGATATGCCTTGCAGGCCCAGTACTATTTATGGAAAAGTCAAAAATGAAAAGCAGTTAGATTGTGCCAAATCCGCAATGAATCGGGTTACCGTAGAAATGGTCTTCGCCAAAATTAAACAAGCAAAATCATGAATTGTTTGACGCGTATTTTTGGGCTTGTTATCTCTTTTATTATTCTCTCTGGCTGCCAGAATAAAGACATAGGTAATGCAGCAGAATCCGATGAAAAAATAGCCGAAAAATCTTCTTTGAATTCCTTTTTTGAAAAAAAATTTAAGGCTAAATCATGGAGAACTAATCCCTCCGATACACTCCTTTTTTCAATTGAAAAAAATTTAGAACAAACCTATTTATCTCGGTATAATTCAATTTGGTTTAATGACAGTGGCTTATCTAAAAATGGTGAAGATTTAATTTATGTTTTAAGAAATATTCAAGGGTATGGTCTTGATTCGACACTATTCGAAAGAACAACAATCAGAAATTTATTGGCGAATGCTAATTCTAATGAAAAAAAATTCCACCTCGAATTAAAATTAACCCGCGAATATTACCGTTTAGGCACCTATTTGAATAGGGGGTATTTGTCTGAAGACAAGTATGAACCCATCTTTGAAATAGACAGTGTCGAAATTGACTTGTCTCAGCATTTACGGGCAGCAGCAGAAAACAATACCATTCTAGAAAGTTTACATCAATTAGAGCCTCAGCTTCCCGAATATAGGCACCTCAGACAAGCACTGGTTCATTTTACAAAATCATACCCTATTACTACTAATTCTGCCCGTATTTGCACATTCAAAACAGATTCTAGTAAATGTATCAAAGGTGCTGCAGATGCATTAGTCGATTTTGGTTACTTAGATAGTAATTCAATCAAAAATGATTCTCTAATTATTTGTGCCATTAAATTATTTCAAAAACACAATGGGCTCAATCAAGATGGGAAACCTGGCACAAATACGGCAAAAGCTTTTTTAATCAGTAATCAGGAGAGGTACTTAGCAGCGCAAGCCACTTTAACGAAACTGCGATGGGAAAAAGACCAGCAAAGAACATCCTATATCTACGTCAATATTCCATCTTATACTATGAAAGTTGCAGACAGCGGTCAATATGTTTTTCAGAAAAAAACCGTTGTGGGCAATACCTGGACGAAAACACCCGTCTTTAAAGCCGAGCTAGAGTATTTTGTAATGAATCCTGTCTGGAATGTACCGTACAGTATTAGTTCGAAAGAAATTTTGAAAAAAGTTAAAAAAGACAGCACTTACTTAACTCGAAACGGTTACGTCGTGTCTCAAAAAGGCAAGCAGCTAAATAGCAACTCTATTGATTGGCAAAATATCACACCTAATAATTTCAATTACCAAATTTCTCAAAATTCTGGGAGTGGTAATGCCCTAGGTAAAATAAAATTCATCTTTCCAAATACCAATTTTGTTTACATGCACGATACACCATCCAAACATTTCTTCGCAAAAGACATTCGAGCTTTTAGTCACGGTTGTATCCGCTTACAGCATCCTGTTGAGCTTGCTAAATATCTAGCCGAGAAACAAGATTTAAGTGTTCAAAAAGACAGTATTCAAAGTAAAATTGACACTAAAAAAAATCGCGTGGTTTTATTGAAAGAAAAAATCCCTGTATACATTGAATACCACTTAGCAGGGACTGATGTGAATGGAGAAATCGAATTTTACCGAAATATTTATAAAAAAGATTTACAGCTTCTTGCTGCACTAAATAAGAATCAAAATAGCTGAGCCCTTAAGAATTATAGTACTCAAGAAAATTGTTAAACCCTTGCGGACTATTTAAAATTTTTGAATTCCTCTTGTAATACTTGTTTGGGTGATAAATGTAAAAACAAGACCCGTCTCTTAATAATTGAGTTAACTCTTTGTAGTGTTTAGCTGGAACAGCAGGACAACCATAGCTTCTTCCTAAAACGCCATTATTCGTATTTAAAAATTCTTCCGTAGCGTAATCTGCTCTATGCACTACAACACCTCTGTTGTATGCATTACTATTGAAATTTCTTTCAATTCCATAAAGCTTAATACTTTCCGCATGTTTACCTCTGTAAACTCTACCCGTAATATAAAAGCCCAAACTACTCTTGTGAGAATCATGTTCATTCGAAAATGCAGTAGCATCTATATCTCCTGAATTTATTCCATGCGCTACAAGGGATCGATGCACCACTTTATTTTCTTCTAGATCAATCACAAATAACCGATCTAAATTAGAAGGGAGTGAAAAGTCTACAATTGTCAAATACCTTTTCTTTTTTAATTTCGAATTTTTTCGCAAGTAATGGTATCCTTTTAAACCATTTTGCAGTGCTCCAAAGCTGATATTTTCTGCTTTAACACAATCGTAAAACGACTCTACAAAACTGTGGAAAGCATCTCTTGCATTTAATGCTGGGCGTTCTACAACAATTGCCGATGAATTCATCAGCCAAAGTCCTATCAACAACAATATTTTTACTTTTACAGAAATCATAAAGAGTCTGCGGCAAATATAATTAAACTTTAAAATTATTTATTGAATTTAACAGATACACATAGCCATCTTTATGCTAAAGAGTTTAAAGACGACCTAGATGAGTCCATACAACGATGCTTAGACGATGGAGTCGAAAGAATATTTTTGCCCAATATTGATTTGGAATCGATTGAACCCATGTTAGCACTGGAAGAGGCATATCCATCCAATTGTTTTGCTATGATGGGCCTACACCCGTGTTCAGTAAAGGAAAATTTCGAAAAAGATCTTTCATTGATAAAGGATTGGTTAACCAAACGTGACTTTGCTGCTATTGGTGAAATTGGTATTGATCTTTATTGGGATAGCTCACTATTAAAACAACAACAAACCGCTTTCATCAAACAAATTGAATGGGCCAAGGAACTCAAGAAACCAATCATAATTCATACTCGGAATTCATTTAACGAAATATTCGAGATTCTTGACGATTTAAATGACGATCACCTTTCAGGAATTTTTCATTGCTTTTCAGGCAATATAGAACAAGCAACTAGAGCAATCGATTACGGGAATTTCTGGCTGGGAATTGGTGGTGTGCTTACCTTTAAAAACGCTGGTTTGGACCATGTTGTAAAGGACATAGATTTATCGCGACTCGTATTAGAGACAGACTCTCCTTATTTGGCTCCAACACCATATCGAGGTAAAAGAAATGAATCTTCGTACCTTAAACTAATTGCTACGAAACTAGCTGAAGTAAAAAATGTAAGTTTGGAGGAAATTGCTCAAATAACAACGGCAAATAGTAAGAAAATTTTTGGACGGTAATTCATGAATGGAAAATCAGTATTGATAATTTATACAGGAGGTACTATCGGGATGATGAAGGATCCCGAAACCGATTTGTTAAAACCTTTTGACTTTGAACAGATAACCAATCAAGTTCCTGAATTGAATCGCTTTGCTTATAAAATTGATTCTACTTCTTTTAGTAAACCGATTGATTCATCCAATATGGGGCCGTCCAAATGGATAGAACTCGCCAACATTATCAATAAGAATTATAATGACTACAACGGATTTGTCATTCTTCATGGTTCAGACACCATGGCTTTTACCGCGTCAGCGTTAAGTTTTATGCTTCAAGACCTTTCGAAGCCAATCGTTTTAACCGGAAGCCAGCTGCCTATTGGAACAATTAGAACAGACGGAAAAGAAAACCTGATTACAGCCATCGAAATTGCCGGAGCGAGCAATAACGGTTATCCCATTGTGTCTGAAGTAAGTATCTACTTTGAATATCAACTATACCGGGGAAATCGAACAACAAAAACAAGCACGGAGCATTTTCACGCTTTCGAATCTTACAACTATCCAAAACTTGCTCAAGCAGGAGTTGAAATAAAATACAACTACAAGTATTTAAGAAGTGTTAAGTCTATTTTTGAAAAACCACTCCAAGTAAATACAACACTGAATCCGAATGTTGGTGTCTTAAAATTATTCCCTGGAATTAATCGTCTTCAAATCATTCATTTTTTTAATACTCCTGAATTAGTTGCTGTTGTCATTGAGACTTTTGGTTCTGGGAATGCTCCGTCTGATAAATGGTTCAAAGACGCACTACAGAGTGGAATAGATGCAGGATTAATAATCGCCAATGTCAGCCAATGTCAAACGGGTTCTGTTCATCAAGGTAAATATGAAACCTCATGCATCTTTGATGAACTCGGAGTTTTATCTGGCAACGATTTAACGACAGAAGCAGCGGTAACTAAGCTGATGTTCTTATTTGGAAAATACGAAGAGGTTAATACCATAAAACAAAAATTTTCTGAGCCTATTTGTGGAGAATTGACGCTTTAGGCACCTTGTCTAAATACATGCGCAATCGGTATATGATTGGCAAAAAATGTGTAAAGTTTTCTTTTCTCATGTTATTGCTTTCATTTGTATAGAGGAGTAAATGAAATTTTTGTATTTTGGCACCCCAAAAGTGAGATACTTTAACTATTCCGGAGAGGTGCCAGAGTGGTTGAACGGGCTACCCTGGAAAGGTAGTGTACTCGCAAGGGTACCGAGGGTTCGAATCCCTCTCTCTCCGCAAGAAGAACTGAAATGTTCAATAATTCTAATGGAAAGGCACTTTTGGATGAATAAAAGGAAGCAATAAAAAAGATTAAAAAACAGTTTTAAACTAAATTAAACACTACAATTTGAAAATCATGAGAAAGTTATTCGCCTTATTTGCTATGATCAGTTTGCTAGCAGCAGGAACAACTAGTACTACATATGCACAAGACTCGGCTGAAGAAGTAAGTCAAACAGATGACTCAGCAACACAGGATAAAGCAGAGATTACTCAAACCCTGAAAGAGAAGTTCATTGAAGGTGGGCCTTTTTTCATGTCTTTTGTATTAATTGCACTGATCTTAGGATTGGCATTGTGTATTGAAAGAATCATCTTTCTAAATTTATCTACGCAAAACACCGATAAATTACTGTCGGACATAGAATCATCACTTGCTTCAGGTGGAATTGATGAAGCTAAAGAGCTTTGCAGAAATACAAAAGGTCCTGTAGCTGGGATTTTCTATCAAGGATTGGATAGAGCTTCTGATGGAGAAAATTTAGATGCCGTAGAAAAATCAGTTATTGCATATGGCGGAATTCAAGCTGGAATCCTGGAAAAAGGACTGCCATGGATTCAACTGTTTATTGCACTTGCACCAATGCTTGGTTTCCTTGGAACGGTAATCGGTATGATTGACGCTTTCGATTCAATTCAAGCTGCAGGTAAAGTAGATGCAGTAACAGTCGCTGGAGGTATTAAGACGGCCCTTATTACAACCGTTTCTGGTCTTGTAGTTGCCATTATTCTGCAAGTATTTTACAACTACATCGTATCAAAAATTGACAGCTTAATTAATGGAATGGAAGATGCTTCTATTTCGTTTATTGATTTGCTGATTAAACATAACGTATCTAAAGGATAAAAAGGAGTCTTCCAATGGAAAACAAGGCTATAAAAAGAATTCTAACTGGACTAACGGTTGTATTAATGGCAATCGGAGTTATTGTCTCGGCCATATCAATTAAACATGGTGATATTCCAGGTGATAGAGAAACGAAACAATTGGGCATTATTGCCTATAATGCTGAGGCAACAAAATGCCAATGTAACCCAGAAAAGTCTGTCGACGACTTTGAAAAAGAAGAGTTTGCCAGAGTAATGGGCAACATTCAAGGAGCGACTTCTACTTCTGTAGGTTGGGCGTTGATTTTAACGCTGTTAACTGTTGCCATTTGGGTCATTTTTATAATCCTAGGATTTCTAAAAAACCCTAAAGGAATTGTGAAAATCGCCATTACATTTGGTGGGTTTATCCTTCTGTTAGTGATCATCTATTTTATGACTGCTACTGAACAAATACCCGAATCATTGTCTGAAGCACTAACTAGAAATAGTGTACAACACGATATAGGTGGATATAATCTGGCAAGCTGGGGAATCGCAACTTCTATTGTTCTGATTGCTCTAGCAATTCTTTCATGGATTGGTGGTGGAATCTACAGCATGGTAAAAAAATAAATTTTAGATGGCGAAAAGAGATATACCTGAAATTAATGCTGGCTCCATGGCTGACATTGCTTTCTTGCTGCTAATCTTCTGGCTCGTAACAACTACGATGGACAGAGACATGGGGCTGAGATTGACTTTGCCTCAGGAAATGCCACCATGTGAGGACTGTCCAGAGGTTAGAGACAGAAATGTGCTTAAAATCGCTGTTAATGGAAACGATGCCATTCAAATAGAAGAGAAAAGAGCTGAAATTGAGGATGTTGCTCAATGGGTGGATGACTTTTACAATAGCGACGAACCAAACATGCCAGAAAGACATTTGGTGGATGCGCAAAGCATATCGGATACCATGGAACGTTTATCCGTTTATATTGAACAAGCCAAGTTAATTCCAGATTTAAAATTACAAGTTGCAACTCTTGATAAGTGGGAGAAAGCACAAAAAGAATGGGAAGGCAAAAAAAATTGTTTTGATTTAACTGAAGAACCGTTTCAGTGTATTTCTAAGCGTGCCATTATTCGATATGAATCCAACAACGGAACTACTTTCGAAACTTACTTTGATGTACTGGATCAAATAAAGGGTGTTTTGAAACGTCTTAGAAATGATTTCTCTATGAGTAGTTTTGGGATGACATATGATGAAATGAGTAAGTTAGAAGAAAATGGAGATATTACATTACGGCCCAAAATTAAGGCTGTTCGAGTGAGGTATCCATTGCGTTTACTTGAACCTGATGCAAGAAACATATAAAGCGGAATTATGTCAAGAATAAAGAAAAAATCAGGTAAAGGACAACCAGGCATTTCAACTGCCTCGCTCCCAGATATTGTTTTCATGTTGCTGTTCTTTTTTATGGCAGTAGCTGTTATGAAAACAACTGATCCTCTCGTTGATTATACCAAGCCTACGGGTGAGGCTATTTACAGGTTTGAAGATGTATCCGTACTAGCCAATATTAGAGTGGGTAAAGAAATTGGTTCCAAATCTGGTGCTACTAAAATTCAATTGAATGATGCAATAAAATCAATTGAAGACATTGCAGATTTTATTCTATCTAAACGGTCGTCTGTTGCTGCAGTTGATGTTAAGAATATCGTTGCATATTTGGATATTGATATCAAAACGAAAATGGCAATAATTAATAAAATTAAAGAACGTTTACAGGCAGTCGAGCAATTTGAAGTTGCCTATTCTGCTAACGAATCTGATTAATCAATAAAAAAATCATTATCAATGCGCTATTCTAGAAAGGTTAGCGCATTTTTTTTACCAAAAAACCGTCTAATTTTAATCCCGTAATAGTGAGCCAGTCATCATTGGCCATCGCTCTTTGTTTATTGAGCGCTTTAAGAAAAAAATAAAGAAAGCTAAAGAAAGTAAGCCTAAGGTAGTCCATAAAACTATATTGCCAAAGGCGCTATCATTAAAAAAGTGTGCTACACCTGAGTCTCTACCATATGCTTCCAGCACTATGAATACTCCATTATTTAAAAAGTGTAAAGCGATTGGAACGAGAATAGATCCAGTATATACATACAAATAACCCAACAAAATTCCCATGAACGTAATGGCTAATATATGGTCGAATTCAAAATGGATTACTGCAAACAAGATAGCTGAAAACAATACTCCTAAATGCAAATTTTTTGTGCCTTGATAAGAGACTCGAAGCACCACCCCTCTAAAAAATAATTCTTCACCAATAGCAGGAAGTAATGCCATGGTAAATAAATTCAATAACACTACAGAAAAATCTGTGGTATTTAATAAAGCTGTCTTTATTTGCTGACTTGTTTCATCCTGAATTCCTTCCAAATTTACACCGCCAATTAACTCATTAATTACGGACAATAACTGAACAACAGGAATAGCTGCAACAAAACAAATCAGCACAACCCAAGTATATTTCCATTTTAATGGTGTCTTAAAATTAAAATAAGCCGATAAATTATTAGCACTAAACCTAGCTAGCAATAAGGCTCCAAAAAGAAAACCGCCAACATTGGCAAACACACTGGCTATTCGATAAGCTGCATTACTTCCAGGAACACTAAAATCAATAGGGCCATCTTCAGAAAATGGCCTTATTCCTGTTATCCATTCGGCAAATTCGTTTCCAAAACTACCAAACATGATGAGCATAAAAAAGCAAACTACTATTACTAGAAAGAACTTTAAACCAGCCGAGAATGTTTGAAAGATTGGTTTCCTCACGATTTAATACTTTTGCATAGAATTAAGGAGTAATTTACTGCCATTTTATTTTAAACAGCTGGTAAAGATAGGAAATATTGAGGTCGGGGAATTCCCCCTTTTACTTGCGCCCATGGAGGACGTTAGTGATCCGCCATTTAGAGCGCTTTGTAAAAAACATGGTGCGGATGTGATGTACACTGAATTTATCTCGTCAGAAGGATTAATTAGAAATGCACTAAAAAGCAGTAAAAAATTAGATATTTTTGAAGACGAACGCCCCGTAGGCATTCAAATATTTGGTTCAGATATTGAATCCATGAAAAAAGCTACAGCCCTTGCTGCAGCCGCAAATCCCGATATTATTGATATAAATTATGGCTGTCCTGTTAAAAAAGTAGCTTGCAAAGGTGCAGGTGCAGGGATATTACAGGATATTCCGAAAATGGTTAAGATGACCGCCGAAATTGTAAAAGCGACAAATTTACCGGTAACCGTTAAAACTAGACTCGGATGGGACAGCAATTCTTTATTTATCGAAGAGGTAGCTGAAAAACTGCAAGATGTTGGTATAAAAGCGCTTTCTATTCACGGAAGAACTCGAGTGCAGATGTATAAAGGAGAAGCAGATTGGACGCTAATTGGGAAAATCAAGGAAAATCCAAAAGTTCATATCCCCATCTTTGGTAATGGTGATATCAATTCTCCAGAAAAACTTTTAGAATACAAATCCAGATACGGTGTTGACGGTGTAATGATAGGTAGAGCAAGTATTGGAAACCCTTGGGTATTCAACCAGCTCAAACACTTTATGAAAACCGGTCAACATCTCGATCCTCCAGGAATTGAAGAAAGAGTTGCGGTAACCAAAGAACATTTAGCGCGCTCATTAAAATGGAAAGGTGAACGTCAAGGAGTTGTAGAAATGCGCCGTCACTATGCCAACTATTTCAAAGGTATTCCAGACTTCAAGCCCATTAGAACCCAGCTAGTTACCACAGATGCGCCAGCAGATATTTATGAATTATTGGATAAAGTACTGTTCCAATTTGCTTAATCGAAATGCCTCTTGACTAAATAGCGTACAGGAAAATAAGTTGCTACTACACCAATTAAAACCGTAGCAGCTAAAATTAATGCGAAATCAAACCATTCTACTCGTATCGGATAATAAGGAACTATTGCACCACCTAATTTAATTACATGAAACTTGATCTGTATCCAACAAACAGCATACCCAAGCGCTATACCCACAAACGCGCCAACGAAATTGATCAATATTCCTTCTAAAAAAAAGACACGTCTAATTTGCCGATTGGTGGCGCCCATACTTACCAGTGTTCTGATGTCGCTCTTTTTATCAATTACCAGCATGGTTAATGAGGCAATAAGTGTAAAAGAAGAAAGCACTAATATAAATGTCAAGATAATAAACGTCATTCCTTTTTCACTTTGATGTACCTGATACATTAAAGCGTTTTTTTCAAAATACGTTTTCACCATAAATTTTAATCCAAAAAGGGCTTGGATCTGATCTTTGATTTCTAATAGGTCAGCATCCTCTTCACAATTGAGTTCAATACCTGTTATTTCATTATCATATTCTAATAGGTTTGAAGCAAAATTTAACGATACCATAAAGAATTTTTCATCAAACTCAGGATTGATGTTGAATACACCACCAATCGGAATTGTTGCAGTATTAAAAGGTTGCGTATTTTTCTTTATGTTTTTAGTTCTAACTAAACCATGAACTGAAACCCTGTCCATATATCTTGGGTCCGCCGTAACACCTAAACGATTTTTTATCCCCGATCCAATAATTGCAACCGCATTTCTCCCTTCGCCTAAATCAATGAAGCCCTCCGTTAGCATCGAATCCAGTCCTAAGTTTATTAAAAATTCCTCTTGAAGTCCTTTCATGGTGCACGTAACCCATCTATCTTCATGCTTTACAAGAATGATTTCTTCAATCACTTTGGTCATACTTTGAATGCCAGCCATAGCAGCTAGCTCTTCGGGAACCTGGCTTGAATCAAAGCTCTTACCCTCTTTTAGCTCTATTTTTAAATCAGAATCAAACGAAGTATAAAGGTTTTCAACTACTCCCTCAAATCCGTTAAAAGCAGACAGAACAATGACCATTGCTGCGGTACTTACCAATATACCTACAATGGAAATAAGCGATACTACATTAATAATATTGTGCGATTTCTTAGAAACCAAATACCGCCTCGCTATATAAAACGGGAATCCCATTACACGAAAGTAACCTGAATTCTTGACTAGTCGCAGGGAATACCATTCAATATTCTAATAAACGTTAAAAACAGAAAGGGTACTATTTAATTCCATACATTTAAATCAAACAGAATTATGGAGCGTTTAACTGGTTACCGCGGAAGCAATGTCGTACTCTTCATCCTAATGATTCTTGTAACGGGTTGTTCAGGACATGAAGCTAAGGTCGCGTTCTATACGTTTTTTTTCTTTTTAATTATGATACCCTTGTGTCTGCCCGCACTTATTTTAAGTCTCGTTAGCCGAGGAAGTAGATCTCGAGCTCCAAAAGTGATTAGTATTGTTTTTACCTCTTTAGGTGGCTTTTTTGCAATTATTTACACCGCGAATCTTGTCGAGGATTTTTACGGAATCGGTTTTGATGAGGAATTAATAGTTTATCTGTTCATATTATGGGGAGCATTAATTTCTTCTCTGATTGCACTTATTGTACCAAAGGAAGAAAAGGAAATACAATCTGGTGAAAATGAATGGGCCGCAATAAAAAATAAGGCGAGTCAAAACGAACCAATACGAACACAATCAAAAACAGCGAATAAAGACAGTGCGGACATTGACATGAGTGGACTCGATGACCTTGCAGATCTTTAAAGTCCCATTGAACTAATTGTCCTTTAAAATTTTATCAATTTCATCCGCATAATCTAAAGAATCATCTAAAAAAAACAACAGCTCCGGGGTTCGTCTAAGTTGATTTTTAGTAATCTGAGACAATTCGTGCCGAATTGTTTTTGTATTCGCTACAATATTTTTAAAGACCTCATCTTTACTCGATGAACCGAAAATACTCAGGTAAGATTTTGCAACACCCATATCAGGTGACATTCGAACTACAGTAACAGAAACCATCGCTCCCATACAGATTGTTCTAGCCTCTTTTCTTAAAATTTGACTCAATTCTTTTTGAATTACGCCAGCTATTTTTTCTTGTCTAATGCTTGCCATGGTCGGCAAAGGTATAAAATGCCCATAGATGAATTCAATACAAATACAATAATTCCGGATTTGACGTTATCAAATTCAGCTATATTTACGCGACGAATGAAAGACTTCATTAAAATATTGCAATTAATAAGAGGATATAAGCCCTATGCTTTATTAAATATTCTATTCAATATTCTTGCTGTATTCTTTAGTCTTTTCTCCATGGTTTTGCTGATTCCGGTACTTGAAATTCTGTTTAAAAATGAAGCTGAATTAACCGCAATGCTTGGTAGCCCTCCAACTACAGATTTTTGGGCTGAGGGGTATAGTTTAAAACAACATGGGTTTTATTACTTAGCGCAGCAAATAGAGCTGCAAGGTGCCGAAACCGTATTGTTGTATGTATGTATTTTTATAACGGGCGCCATTTTGCTGAAAAATCTTTGTACTTATTTAGCATTGTATGTTATTGCTGTATTAAGAAATGGCATTATTCGGGACTTTAGAAATGTCATTTTTCGAAAAATCCTAGACCTGCAGCTGGCCTATTATTCAGATGAGCGAAAAGGTGACATCATGTCTAAAGTTACTAATGATTTAAAGGAAATTGAATGGTCTATACTTCGTTCCGTTGAAGCAATTTTTAGAGACCCGATAACCATAATAGCCTTTTTCATTATGCTCATTTGGATGAGTCCACAACTAACTATCTTCCTGGTTATTTTCTTTCCTGTTGCTGGTTTACTGATAGGAATTATTGGAAAAAGCCTTCGACGAAGTGCGCTAAAAGGGCAATCAAAATTAGGGCATTTAATGTCCACCCTTGAAGAAACTTTAGGAGGATTAAGAATCATCAAAGGATTTAATGCAAAAGGTAAGTCGTACGCTAAATTTGAGCAACAGAATGAAGACTACACCAACACCATGATTAAAATGTATCGAAAAGGAGACCTGGCTTCACCCATTAGTGAATTCATGGGCGTAACGCTAATTGCGACAGTACTGTGGTTTGGTGGACAGCTGGTTTTTGAAGGGGAGCTAATTGGCTCATTTTTCATTGCATATATTGCATTCTTATCTCAGCTTATTGCACCTTTCAAAAGTATTACCAATGCATATTCCAATGCGCAACGCGGGCTTGCAGCTTTATCAAGAATAAAAGAAATTACAGAAGCCAAAGTAACAATAGTTGATGGAGTTGAACAACACATAGATACCTTTCACAAAGAAGTGCATTATAAAAATGTCTCGTTTAAATATGAAACCGAATTTGTTCTGAAAAATATTGATTTAAAACTCGAAAAAGGTAAAACCATAGCTTTGGTAGGTCAAAGTGGATCAGGGAAGTCGACGATGGCTGACTTACTACCTCGGTTTTATGATGTAACAGATGGAGCGATATTAATTGATGGAATTGACATTAGAAAAGCCAAACTTCATGACGTCAGGAATCTGTTGGGAATCGTTACTCAAAACCCCATTCTTTTCAATGACACTATCTTAAACAACATAGCTTTTGGTCTGCCAAGTGCAACCCGAGAACAGGTGGTTGAAGCGGCTAAAATTGCTAATGCAGATGAGTTTATATCTGAAATGGAGAATGGCTACGAAACGAGTATTGGTGACGGAGGAGGCAAACTATCTGGTGGTCAGAGACAAAGAATTAGTATCGCACGCGCTATTTTAAAAAATCCGGCAATTCTAATACTAGATGAAGCGACTTCAGCTCTTGATACAGAATCTGAAAAGTTGGTTCAAGACGCACTAAACAAGCTCATGCAAAACAGGACTTCATTAGTAATTGCTCATCGATTATCGACGATACAACATGCGGACGAAATTGTGGTAATGCAAGAAGGTGAAATCGTAGAAAGAGGCACACATCAAGTCCTCATTGGACAGGGGGGAGTTTATAAAAAACTCACCGATCTTCAATCCTTTAGTTAAATAATAACAAACTTGCTCACTCCACCTCCAGTTGAGAGCATATAAATACCTTTTTTCCAATCCGAAATGTCTATAGTCTGGCTAGAAACCAATCGTTGAGAAGTATATAAAATTCTTCCTGTCAAATCGTAAATTTTGATTTTTGATTGCTTTGTCAATGCAACATTTAACACGTTGAGAGCCGGATTAGGATAAATAGTAATTCCTGCATTTTTATACTCCTCAATGTTGCTTAACAAATTCGACATTCTTGTAACCCCGGTACTTGTTGTTACCCATAGATTGTTACTTCCGTCTACCGCAATTTGCTTCACTACTGGACCAATTAATCCATCACTAACATCATAGCTTATCCAATTGAATCCATTGTACATAGCTACTCCTCCTTCAGTTACTAGATAATCAACATAAATGGCAGCCCAAATATTTCCATTAATATCTATCGTTACGTCTTCCACTGGGTTCAAAGTATCGGGTGGTGGTAAAATAAACATACGCGTATGATTTTCAAATAAAGCATCCGTTCCATCCATAACGGTTAAGCCGTCGGCTGTTCCGATCCATTTTTTATCCGTGGCATCAATGTGAATACTTCTCACTTTATCATTCAACAAACCTTCGGTTTCTGTAAATTCACTGAATGTAGTTCCGTCAAAAATTTGAACACCACCGAGTCCTGACCCCATATACAACAAACCGCTATTGTGTTCTGATATGTGATTGACACCTCCAAAAGGCAATCCGTCAGACATACCCCAAGAAGTCCAAACAGACCCCTCTTTTTTTGTAACTCCATCACTGGTTCCAATCCAAATTGCCCCCGTAACTGTTTCAGTAATGCAATTAACCCGATTATCACCTAGGCCATCAGACTCTGTATACGCGGTCCAGCTCATTCCATCATAGACACTAATGCCAAAATCTGTTCCAATCCAAACGTTGCCATTGGAAGCAACATATATCGCCTTTACATTATTATCAACTAATCCTGAATCCGTTGCCTGCGAATGGCTAGTCCAAGTACTTCCATCATAAAATGAAACACCATTCTGAGTGCCGAACCAAATGTTATCACTTACATCAATAGAAAGACAATGCACATTATTACTTAAAAGACCATCGGCCACCGTGAAATTAGTAAACGTTTGTGCATTTATTGATAGCTGCATCGTTCCCATTGCTAAAAAAAAAGCACCCAATTTTAAAATAGTTTTCATATTATTTTATTTAGTAACAATAAATTTCTTGGCTCCAATCTGCCGATCAGAATATAATTGTATAACATAAATGCCATCTGCTAAACTAGAAATATCAATCTGATTAGATGCAGGTAGGTTTTCGAAAATTACTGCGTCTCCAAGTAATGTGCTGATTCGAACAGTCTTAATTTCCACAGGTTGCTCTGTTGCAATGATTAACAAATCTTTTGTCGGATTCGGATAAAGTCTGATGGCTATCCTTTCTGATTCATTGATTGCTGTAATGCTGTTTGTATAGCTAAAGGTAGGATATAAGAACTGAAAAGGTCCCGTCCCATTCGGATACCTGCCAGTGGTGAAATCATCAAATTGTGAACCGTAGGAAACAGAATCAATAATAGTCTCGTCAGCGTAAGATAATGCAAGAAATTCTCCAGAACCCGACAGTTTAAAATTAGCATGGTTTCCTTCTTGGTCACTATCCTTATCAGCCCAAATCATAAAATAGTCACCGGGATTGATGATAACTGAAGGCAATGGCCATTTCGTCAACATTCCAAGAGTATCTGTAAGATATAGTCCTGAAGTAGAAATTACGGCAGTTGTATTGTTATACAATTCAATCCAATCATCGTACTCTCCATTTTGGTCTGTTACTGAGAGTACATTTGAAGCCATGAATTCGTTCACAACAAGATCTTGAGGAGCAATTTGAGTTTTCAAAGTATAGTATTCATAGGCGGCTCTAACTGGAGCAAATTTTCCCGCAGAATCGTTTTCTGCATAAAAATAATATTGAATGGTATTCGCAACTTCTGGAATTGTTGCACCATAGACACTGTCTCCTGCGATTCCGTCACCATGCATTCCATCATCATACATTTGCAATTTTTCAAACACAGATCTATCTGCGAAACGATAAGCTAATAATACGGTATCTGCATCAGCAACTTTCAAAGTAATGGCCAAATTACTACCAACAATATGAGGGCCAACAATATCAATTGTGTCTAATGTAGGGAAACCTTGATAACCCGGTAGTGTCTGCAAATAAACAGCCCGAGCATCCATTAATTGCGTTAACCCTGGATAATCGATTAAGTCTGTCACCATATTGGTTAAGTTATTTTGAAAATCAGAATAACTATAAAATTTGTTGGTATCATTCATCACACTTGAGTCCGCCAATGCCTGAAGCTCTAGCCCCCGATTATAATAACTGGCATTCACAATGTTTTCTTCCATAATGGTTCTGATATGTGCCATATACATCCTTCTATACCTCTCAGAATTAAACACATTTCTCATTAATGGTCTTGGATACACTGAAACACTATTAAAATGCGCCAAGGGATCTGAAACAATGGCTTCAGCTATAGAAAACCCACTCCAGAAATCCGAATCATCTGTGAGCCTGTAACTTGCAAAAGACATATTTAAATCCCATAAAATGGGATTAAAAAGACCGTTATCATCCTGATATAAATAATAATTCTGCGCATATCCCACATAGCTATCGAAATTAATCAGTGAATAATTGAATGCATGCATCCATAACGTTTGATCAACATTTAACTGATTTTCTAGGCTGCTTACATGATTGTTTAGGGTATCAATAAAATTATATAAATCGGTCCACCCAAAATCCGATTTAAGATTATAAAATGGATAGTAATTCACACTATCAGCACCAGGACTATTGCTCAGGTTAGCATTTTCACCATTTAAATCTAAAGTAGCAGGGTTACCTTTAAAAAAAGTATTATTCCTAGAACCGTAATGGTTACTGAGAAACTCTTTATTTACAGCCTCTACATTTGTATACAATCCTAAAAGGGTATCGTTAATATATAAATTAACGAAATTTGCCTTTGAAGCAGGCATGTATTTTCGTGCAATCTCATAAGACATAATTTCTCTCAAAAATGACGGGTCTTGTATGACATTACTCAACTTTATTTTATCATAGCCTTGATAATCCTGACCATTGATAATATAATCTAAATCAATATTGAATGGGTTTTTTAATCGAGTCGTACTTACCGAGCTATATCCTTTGTACCTAATGCCAACACTGTCTAGATAGACACCTTCAATTTCAACGTCCCCGGTGAGTCTGCTCCCGCTACCTTCAACATAAAGACTGTCTAGTACATAATCCCAATTCGATTCGTTAAAATAAATTCTGATTTCCCGAATAGTGTCGGTTGCATATAAGTCACCCTGAGCTAATCCAAAAGAACTATACCCTATTGCTACTAAAAAAAGTGTAGTCTTAAGCTTATTCATACCACTTATTTGGCGATTGTCAATTTCTGATGTAGTGTCTTGCCCTCATCGACGGTTATCGATACGAAATACAAGCCCGCTGGTTCAGAATCAAGATTTACTGCTGAAATATCGAGCCCAGTGAAAACTAATTTTCCATAAGAATTGTGAACTTGCACAAATACCTTTTTGCTCAATTCCATTCCGGAAAAATTGAAAGTCCCCGTTGATGGATTAGGATAGACTGATAGATTTTTATTGGAAAAATCATCGATTGAAGAAGGTGTACCACAAGGATTTGGCCCTAACAAATTGGCTAATCCCGGATGATCACATTCATATCTAAATGCCTTTGTTGGTCCAGCATTGTATGACCATACTACAGTTCCATTCGAATCTACTTCGTACATGTATTCTCCAGATACTGCTACAAAAATATTACCATTAGACATTCTATCGGACGCGGACTGCCCCGTAGAGTTGGTTAATGTTACGTGTCGTTCCGCATATGATGTTGGAGCATAAGGGTTGCCTACCGTAAATGAATAATTACTTCCCGATTCAGGAGCTAAAATCAGATCTACAGCGGAAGTATTCCAACTAACCCCCTCGTTGTTAAAAAACTGAATGTATCCTCCATATGGCCTTCCATCTTCCACCCATCTAGGGTCATGAACAGCCGCCGGTATTGTTTGAGTTCCGGTTGTGTTGTAATTCGATGGGTTTCCCCATCTATAGATTATATCACCACCCATGCCTGAATTACCTCCAGCATGAGAGGCGGCTTGAGTTGTTGTTGTACTGTGATCTATTATATATATTTCACTTGCAGTTCTTGAACTGAAAACAAGTTGATCTAATGTCTCATTATAATTAATCCCGTTTACATGGAACCAATCACCACCACCACCACCTGGACCACCACCGCCTGGACCACCACCCGCAGAAACAGCGTTAATATCCATTAACTCAGGATGATCAGCAACCACACCGTAGTTATCTTTGGTTGGATCGAAATCTTGAATTAAATGATCCCAAATGTGCCATTCCCAGATAATGTTTGCACTCCCCAAGCCATCTGGTTGTAGCTCTACAAAATGGGTTGGCCAAAGATCGGATGTTGCTCCGTCACGACCCGCTTGCATCAACTCGGCTGCTGACCTAACTTCCCAGGCTACAAGGATAACATTTCCATTCGGTAGAGGACAAAAATCATGATGTGAACAATGATCCGAATTTGAATAAACATATTCCCAAACTACGTTTGCTGATGGGTCCAGTTCTTGGATTAATCCTCCAATTGCAGCACCATTGAGAATATTCGATGAATACGTCACCCCTCTTAAAATATTACCATTTTCTTTAAGTTTAACCGCGTAATTACACGGATCTGAACAAGACCAAGAGTAAGCAATATTCTCATCTTTATCAATTAAATAAGTGGTGTTGGTGTTCTGTGGATTATATATCACATAGCCATCAAAAGTTTGTGCCAAGACCGTCATTGTTCCATACAATAACAGGGTTCCCAAGATTATTTTTTTTGTCATTCCAATTTTTGTTAAACAGTAAAAAATACAACTTCTTATCGATTATTATTTGATTTGTAGTTATACCTGTGTCTTTGACGTCTTAAATAGTGAAAACTTGCAGCGACTATTATTATTCTTTCCAATATTAAGTATGAATGGAAAAGGCTCGTTCAATGAACGAGCCTTTATCCTAATTGCATTAGCTGATACACAACACACGTTAATCAACTAATTTGAAATACTTGTTTACCCGCTACACATTTCACAGTTTTCTGGATCATCTAAAGAACAGGCTATTTCAGCTTGTCGTTCTTCCTCTGTTTTCGCAATAGGTTGAACAACTGCTGTTTTTTCTAAAGTAAACTTGATAGCATCAACAGCCGCTTTGGTTCTTAAGTAATACATGCCTGTTTTCAAACCTTGCTTCCATGAATAAAAATGCATTGAAGTTAGTTTTGCGAAATTGGCATTTTCCATAAACACATTTAGCGATTGTGATTGACAAATGTAAGCTCCTCTGTCCGCAGCCATTTCAATAATGGTTTTTTGCGATAGCTCCCATGCTGTCTTATACAACGCTTTAATATTATCTGGAATTTCATCAATATTTTGAACTGATCCATTTGATGCCATTAACTTATTTTTCAACTCATCATTCCATATTCCAAGCTTCACCAAGTCTCTAAGCAAGTGCTTATTTACTATAATAAACTCTCCAGAAAGCACCCTTCTGGTATAAATATTTGAAGTATAGGGTTCAAAACATTCGTTATTTCCTAGAATCTGTGCAGTTGAAGCCGTAGGCATAGGTGCAAGAAGCAATGAATTTCTTACGCCGTGCTCTTTCACTTCTTCTCTTAAGACATCCCATTCCCATCGGTCAGAAGGAGTTACTTTCCACATGTCAAATTGAAATTCTCCTTTTGAAATTGGCGAACCTTCGTAAGTTTCATAAGCCCCGTCTTCGATAGCTAAATCCTTTGAAGAAGTACACGCAGCAAAATAGATGGTTTCAAAAATCTCCTTGTTCAGCTTTTTAGCTTCAGGTGAATCAAACGCATGACGCATGGTAATGAAAGTATCCGCTAGTCCCTGAACACCAATTCCAATAGGACGATGCCTCATGTTAGAATTCCTAGCTTCAGGCACCGGATAATAATTACCATCAATTATCTTATTCAAATTCTTAGTCACCTGATAAGCGACATCAAATAATCGATCGTGATCAAAGGATCCATCTTTCACAAACTTAGGCAATGCAATAGAGGCTAGATTACAAACCGCAACTTCATCAGGAGAAGTGTACTCCATAATTTCGGTACATAAATTCGAAGACTTTATGGTTCCAAGATTCTTTTGGTTTGATTTTTCGTTTGCCGCATCTTTATAAAGCATATAAGGATTGCCCGTTTCAATCTGAGACTCCATAATCTTAAACCACAAATCCTGTGCTTTAATTGTTTTTCTAACCTTTCCAGCCTTTTCATAGCCTTCATATAGTTTTTTGAAATCTTTTCCGGAAGTATCGGATAATCCCGGACACTCATTTGGACACATTAAAGACCAATCTCCGTTGGCTTCAACTCTCTCCATAAAAAGGTCTGGTATCCAAAGTGCATAAAACAAATCTCTTGCTCTTTGCTCTTCCTTGCCATGATTCTTTTTAAGATCTAAGAAATCAAATACATCTGCATGCCAGGGTTCCATATAGATCGCAAACGACCCTTTTCTCTTTCCGCCACCCTGATCTACGTATCTTGCAGTATCATTAAATACTCTTAACATTGGTACTATACCATTTGAGGTACCATTGGTTCCTTTAATATAAGAACCTGTTGCTCTTATGTCATGAATTGACAAACCAATTCCACCAGCAGACTGTGAAATCTTAGCACATTGCTGAAGCGTATCGTAAATTCCATTGATGCTATCCTCTTTCATAGTAAGCAGAAAGCAAGAGGACATTTGAGGTTTTGGAGTCCCCGCATTAAATAAAGTTGGTGTCGCATGAGTAAACCAGCCTTCGCTCATGAGGTTATAGGTCTTTAGTGCTGAATCAATATCCGTTTTATGAATACCAACAGCAACTCTCATTAGCATGTGTTGTGGCCTTTCGACAATTTCACCTTTTAATTTTAGAAGATAAGATCGTTCTAGTGTTTTAAAACCAAAGAAGTCATACCTGAAATCTCTATCATAAATGATATTAGAATCTAACATCTCTGCATTTTCCTGAATTGCTTGATAAACATCTTCAGCAATTAATGATGCATTTTTCCCTGTCTTTGGATCAATATATTCGTAGAGATCTTTTACAGTATCTGAAAATGATTTTTTTGTGTTTTTATGCAAGTTCGAAACTGCAATTCTTGATGCCAGAAGTGCGTAATCTGGATGTGTTATTGTATTTGAAGCAGCAACTTCTGCAGCTAGGTTATCCAACTCAGAGGTTGTTACCCCATCATATAACCCTTCAATAACTTTCATGGCAACTTGCTCAGCAGAAACCAAAGGGCTTAAACCGTAGCATAACTTTTTTACTCTAGCTGTAATTTTATCAAATTTTACAGCCTCTCTTCTACCGTCTCTTTTGTTTACATACATAGTTTTCTTGTGTGTTTCGCGGTTAATATTCTACTATTGTTCTGATGTGGTGAATTACTTAAAAATCTGCATTCAGGTCAAACTCACTTCCTGACGCATCGTTACTAAGTACACCTGCTTTTTGATACTCCCCCACTCTTTTTTCAAAGAAGTTGGTTTTACCTTGAAGGTTAATCATATCCATAAAATCGAATGGATTGGATACATGGTATACTTTTTCATTACCTAATTCTACTAATAATCGGTCGGCAACAAATTCAATATACTGTGTCATCAATTCTGAATTCATACCAATTAATCTAACCGGCAATGCATCAGTAACAAACTCTTTTTCAATTTCAACTGCATCAACTATTATCGCTTTAATGTCTTCTTTTGGAAGCTTATTTTCGATGTAATTCGTGTATAGCAGACAGGCAAAATCACAATGCAAGCCCTCATCTCTTGAAATAAGCTCATTCGAAAAGCTTAGGCCAGGCATTAATCCTCTTTTCTTTAGCCAAAAGATAGAGCAAAAACTTCCAGAGAAGAAGATTCCCTCTACGGCTGCAAAAGCAATTAATCTTTCAGCAAAAGACCCATTGTCTATCCATCTCAAAGCCCACTTGGCTTTCTTTTGAACACACTCAAGCGTTTCAATTGCATTAAATAGTTTGTCTTTTTCGACTTTATCTTTAATATAGGTATCAATCAATAGTGAATAGGTTTCCGAATGGATATTTTCCATTGCAATTTGGAAACCATAGAAGAATTTAGCCTCTGTATATTGAACTTCGGCTACAAAATTCTCAGCAAGGTTTTCATTTACTATACCATCACTTGCTGCAAAAAATGCTAAAACATGTTTAATAAAATGCCGCTCATCATCATTTAGCTTTGTTTCCCAATCAATTAAATCTGGTGACAAATCGATTTCCTCTGCAGTCCAAAAGCTGGCCTCAGCTTTTTTGTACATCGCCCAAATGTCATCCCACTTAATTGGAAATAAAACAAATCTGTTAGGATTGTCTTTTAATATAGGTTCTTCCAACGGCATGTCCCCTATTAACACTTCATTTAATTTAACCTCCCGGTCTTCTGTTGATTTGGTAGTTTCTTCCATACTCTTTCTCTCTTTCAGCGTTGGTTTCTCCCGATTCCTTCACTTCATTCTTAATTTAATATTTCATTTCTTAGGGTGTAAAATCTTATGATGATGTCTCCCAACTCCATCTAAATTTCACAGGATAATTTAATCCTGGCAACAATAAATTTAAAAGCTTGTTTAGCGTTTTAGGTGTCTACAAAAGTTCAACTTTTTACTAATTATTCCACCTAATATCCTCACACATTTTCACTTAGTTATTAACACTCGGTTTTAATAACCCTTCTAACCCACTGTGGTTGTGGAATACAGGGTTTTTTCTATTACTTATTTTGGCAAAATGACAAGAAAAAGAAAACAGCTAAGTTTCGTAATACCCCAATTTACAAGGTTTTGCGCGGTTATTAACAATTTTTCACATTGTTAATATCAACAGTCCATTTTTGAAAAGTACGTTAAGTCCACAGGACTAGACTGTTCCGAAATACAACCTCTTTTTTTATAGGATATTTTCATCAACCAAGAAATTGATGGCACTAAAATTGTTAGAAGTTGGAGTCTAATAAAAAACGAAAAAATTACTCCTTTTTCTTTTCTTTTTCCAGCAGTTCATCAACCTTTATTAACTCCTCAAAAAAAGAGTTTCCCCACTGTCTAATAATGGGTTCTTTTAAAAATCGATACGTCTTAACCTGAAGTGATTCACCTAGACGACATGCTGGATTGCACAAGTGCCAACTATTGAAATTCAATGCTTCATATTTACTCAATTTACTAACTCTAATAGGGTATAAATGGCAACTAATTGGCTTAATAAACGCTGTTTCCCCATCTTCATAAGCTTCTTCAATTGAACATTTTGCAACACCTTGCTCATTAAAATTAACAAATGCACATGCACCGCCATTCACTAATGTCGTAACCGGCTCATTGTCCTGATCCATATAAAAGACACCTGTATGTGCTACGGCTTCAATTCCTTCTTTCCGCATGTATGGTTTAAATTTATCAAGGTCATCTTCAATAATACTTACTTCTTCCATTGTTAGGGGGGCTCCATCATCTCCTTCAACACAGCATGCACCTTTACAGCTGCCTATGTCGCATACAAATTGCTTTTCAAAAACATCTAAAGAAATTAACTTGCCTTCTAATTCAATCACAGTGTTTACTTTCGTATAAAAGTAATTCAATCATTGGAAAAACAATTCGAATATAAAATCCAAAAGCAAGTGATTCCAGAAATACGGGAATTATTAAAATCGACTATCTACGGGACCAGCGGCTTTAAATATAGCCATCTGGATACAGATAAAAAGTTGAATGCTCTAATCTCTCCAGACTTCCACACCATATGGAACAATCAGGAGCTAGTTGCCGTTGCTGCGTACTGCAATCGAACCGTAATGGTTAATAAAAAGCCATACAACGCGTACTACATTAGGTATTTTTCTGTTAAACCCAATTATCAAGGCAAAGGCGTTGGCCAATACCTTACAAAGGAAATTGAAACACATTATCTCAACTCTTTGAATCAAAAAACTGTTTTCTATGGATATATTGAAAATAAAAACTTACAATCTTTAGCCGTCTCCCATCAATTTAAACAAGAAAAAATTGGTCAATTCAAACCGGTTTTATTCAGCCGATTTTTCCCTAAAAAAGACGATCGATTTGAAAATATTGACCCCATTGAATTTGTCAAATTTATTAACCAGCAATACAAGAGTCATGCACTCTTACATACCAATAAAATTGGATACCAAGGCCATTGTTATGGAATCAGAAAAAATGGAGAATTGGTTGCTGCCATACAAGCGAATCCAACAGGTTGGAAAATTCATTCATCTCCAGGGGTTTTAGGCTGGTTGGGGCGCAACATATTTCACTTTCTCCCTGTTTTAGGCAGACTTTCTCCAAGAACAACTTTTAATTATGTTGCTTTTGAAGGTTGTTGTGCGCTTCCCGAAAACAAGCACTTACTCATTCCATTAATGGAGTCTTGTCTTGCACTACACCAAAGACACGTTGGTATTCTGTATTTAGACCTGGCGGAATCAAATTTTCCTTATTTTAAACGTAGTAATCGGATGGGATTTATGCGGAAGATTCAAGAACCACCCGCAGTTCAATTTTTATGCAACTTTATCCAAATTCAGGACACGGAAAAAGAAAAATTTTACGAGCTCCCAAAATATATTTCTTCTTTTGATTTGACATAATGATCTACTGAGATTAGTTGCGTATCTTTAAATAAAATCCAATAAATGCTTAAATCTTTTAGCTCTCTGTTTTTAATCTTGATAACAACAACTTTGGATAGCCAAGTGACAATCACTTCAACGGATATGCCTCAAACCAGTCACAGCTATTTTTCACAGAATGTATTGGATTTTATTACGATAGACTTGAGCCTTACTGGGCCGAATTCGACCTGGGATTATTCTTCTCTTGTAGGCGCCAATCTCGACACTTTATATGCCGCGCCAGTTAGCTCTACTCCACTGGCTTATCAATTTTATTTTAACAACGTATTTCTATATCCCGACTATGTTGCTAATTATGCTGTTCCCGCCGATGATATTGGTGCAACAGGTGTCTCATTGTCTGATCGCTTTGAATACTTTAAATCTGATGCGAATGGTCATAAAATTGTAGGTTTTGGCGCCAATGTTCAAGGCATTCCAACTTCTGTACGTTATGCTGTTATTGACGAAATCTACCATTTACCCATGGCGTATGGAGATACGGGCACGTCTTATGGAGAATATTTGCTTTCCATTCCAACCTTTGGTGCTTACGGTCAATGGATAACCCGAACCCAAAATGTAGACGGTTGGGGAACACTACTAACTCCTAGCGGTTCTTATGATTGCCTACGAGTAAAAACTGTTTTGGAGTTGACGGACACCGTTT
>JABJPZ010000210.1 GCA_018663635.1 Crocinitomicaceae bacterium | reverse complement strand
GGCAAATAGCTTTGCGTTTCTTTTGGAAGATAACTTCTAATTTCCCAAAAATTAGTTTTCCCATTACTTCTCCGAATCGCTTTATTTACGTTTCCTGCTCCAGCATTGTAAGAAGCAATTGCAAGATGCCAATCTTGATAGATCTCGTATGCATCTTTCAGGTATTGGCATGCTGCATCTGTAGCTTTATATAAATCACTTCTCTCATCTATATAGGATGTGATTTTAAGACCCCTGCCCTTTGCTGTTCCCGGCATAAATTGCCACAATCCACTTGCGCCCATATGTGATCGAGCCTTCGCATTTAGGGCAGACTCAATAACAGGTAAAAATTTAAGTTCTAATGGCAATCCGTGTCTATTTAAAGCTTCTTCAAAGACCGGAAAATAAAGTGTAGAAGCGCCTAACATTCTGGCTGTTAATTGTTTCTTTTTTTCTGCATATAATCTAGCGAAAGCAATTGTGTATTTGTGCGGTGTGAATTCAATTGGTGAAGCTTCACTTAACAAATCCAATCTGCTAATTATAACCGAATCGGTAAGAATTGCTGTATCGTCCTGCTTAATGTTGAAAGAGCCCTCTTCTAAGCTCTCCATTAATCGCTGATTGCTTTCAAAATAATATGCCAGGAAAGCACTGTCTAACATTTTAGATAGCCTGTCGTCTCTCTCAACAATGCGTATTATAGAATCATTGCCAACTTTAGATATAACCGTGTCGGATTGCCCAAACAGCATTCCGCCTTTCAGCAAAAAGAAAATAAATCCCGCACGTTTCATAAATTAATTCTTGCTTATGCTATTGGCAAAAGCCAACAAAAGCCCTTCTTGAAATTCGCTAGCCATGAGCTGCAAACCAAATGGCATTCCATTAGAATGCGTCCCAAGTGGTAAGCTAATGGCCGGAACACCCGTTAGATTTGCTTGTACAGTATAGATGTCTTGGAGGTACATAGTAATCGGATCATCTACTTTCTCTCCTATTTTGAACGCAGTCGTAGGGCATGTTGGTGTAATAATAATTTCATAATCATTTAAAATCGCCCGTGTCTTATCACGCAGAATTCTTCTAATCTTCTGAGCTCTAGAATAGTAAGCGTCGTAATATCCTGCACTTAAAACAAATGTCCCCAGCATAATTCTTCTTTGGACTTCTTCTCCAAAACCTTCAGTTCGTGACAACACATAAGTACTTTCAACATCGTTGGCATTTTCAGAGCGGTTACCATAATGTACTCCGTCATAACGAGCCAAGTTTGAAGATGCTTCTGCGGTTGTTAACACATAATAAGTAGGAACCAGGTAATCCAAAAAGGGGAAATCAACGGGCTCAACGACGTGCCCTTGATTTCTGAGCCGATCAATAAGTTCTTCCATGCTCTTTTTAATCTCTGGGTCAATTCCTTCGTTTTCTATACACTGTTTTATGTAGGCTATTTTTTTGGGACCAGAAACACTCAGTGTCTTTGAATATTCCTCTGTAGGTTTTTGAGCAGCAGTTGTATCAAAATCGTCTGCACCTGCAACCACTTCTAATAACAGTGCCGCATCTTCTACATTATTAGTAAGAGGACCTATTTGATCGAATGAAGATGCGTATGCAATTAGGCCATGCCTTGAAACTCTGCCATACGTTGGTTTCAAGCCTACTATCCCACAAAACGACGCTGGCTGCCTAATAGATCCGCCCGTATCTGAACCAAACGATGCCAAACATAATCCTGCTTGAACCGCTACAGCAGAACCCCCCGATGAACCTCCCGGTACATATTCCTTATTCTGTGCATTAAGAACGTTTCCAAAAGCAGAATTTTCATTGGAGCTCCCCATGGCAAATTCATCGCAATTAAGTCTCCCAATAATTATTGCATCTTCGCTTAATATTCTGTCTGTTACGGTAGCACTATAAATAGATTTGTAATTAGCTAGAATACCTGACGATGCAGATACTTGGTGATTTTTGTAGCATATATTGTCTTTTAAGCCAATAACTGCCCCTGCTAGCTTCCCCGCATTTCCAGCAGCAATTTTTAAATCTACTTGAGCTGCTTTTTCTAATGCTGATTGAGAGAACACCTCTAAAAATGCATTGAGGTCTTCATTCGCACTAATTTTTTGCAAGTATTGCTCTACCAGCTTTACGCAGCTGGTCGTCCCCGAGGTTAAGTCTTCTTGGACTGCTTTAAGAGAACGATAGTCTTTCAACTTTTGGATTTACTTTTTTGGCATTCCGTCAGAACCTTCTTCTGACTCGCTGTTATTAGAAGCGTCTTTGAATTCTTTGACTCCTTTTCCAAGACCTTTCATCATTTCTGGGATTTTCTTTCCGCCAAATAAAAGCAAAACGATAACAAGAATTAGCACAAAGCCCCAAATTCCCATCTTTTGAACAAATAATAATTCTAACATCTTTTAAAATTTACCAAAGACCGTAATATATCTTTCAGATTGTGGGCCAAAGTTAACGAAAAACAACTTATAAGTCTAATTGTTTGGGGTTACTTGTTGTAAATCCAGTATTCTGGGTTTTGTTTTGCCATAGAGCCATCGGCATTGATTTTCCAAACTTCTATGTGTGCTTGACTAGTATTTCCGTTTGCAAGCAATTGTCCTATTTCTTCTTTTGTTTCTACCTTTTCCCCTTTTGTAACAAAAACTTCTTGTAAATTGGAATACACTGACCGATAAGATCCGTGCTTGACCATCACCACTTTACCAGCACCAGGGATAACCAGAACGCTTGAAACTTCTCCTTTAAAAATCACTCTAACTCCAGCTCCTTTTGTGGTGCTGATATCAATTCCATTGTTCTCCACATCTGCCGTCTTTACAATGTTATGTTTGTGTTTTCCAAATTTGCCGGTTATCTCTCCCTTTGCTACAGGCCATGGCAACTTTCCTTTGTTGCTTTCAAATGATTTGGACGCCAACTTTATTTCTGGCGTTTCCTTAAACCCAGAAATTGCTTTATTTCCGCTTTTCGCTCTTGTTGCGGCAAGCTCTGCTTCTATCGCCCTTCTTATTTCAAGCCGCAGTCGTTTCTTTTGCTTTTCTTGTTTCGACAACGTGGCCTGAAGCCGCGCTTCATCAGACATAATTTTACTTAAGGCCTCTTTCTGCATTTCCTGGTCCATCAAAAAATGCTTTTTTTCTGCATATTGAGTACCAGCGACCTCTTCATTTCGAATTTTTGTTTGTTCTAATTCTTTTATTTTTTCTTTAAACTTTTGTTGTTCTGCAATGATACGGTCGGCTTGTTTCTTTCTGTAGGATGCATACTCTTGCAGGTATTTTAATCGCTTATAGCTCTGAGACAAACTGTTAGCAGAAAAAAGATACAATAACTTATAATCCGTATTTCTATTCTTATAGGCATATCGAAGCATTCTTGCGTAATCCATTTTTAGCTTTTTTAGATTACTCTCGTGTACTTTGATTTCTTTTTCCTTATGAAATATCTGATCCGCTATTTTTCTCATTTGATAATTCAAATTTGAAATCAGCTCTTCTCTGTAATTTATTTGATTTTTGATAATCCCAATTTCAGCCATTGTAAGCTGCTTTGAATTTCTTGTCGCTTTTATAAGTGTTTTCGTGTTTTCAATTTTCTTCTGAATTGTTCGTTGCTCTGCCTTCAGACGATTACTATTGGTTTGTGCAAGACCTGGCAACACTGAAGAAATGAATATCACAACAAGTAGTATGTGTCGCACGTTATTCATTCTTCAATTCTAGTATATTTATCACTTATTCTAAATGGGAAAGTAAGTTCCTTGTTTAATTTTATTTTAGAGAAATTAAGTTCCATAGTTGATACATCATCTGGACTCGTGATGGTTATACTTTCTTTTTCAGGGAATTTTTGGCCCTCAATATCCAAATATTGAGAATATTGAATTTGCATTGACGTAGAATCCCAAATGTTGTTAACGATTTGCTTGTTGATTTGATAATCATGAGGAGATATCCAATACTGATAAGTATAGTGCACTTTACTCTTAGCTCCCAGTTGTATTGCTTTTTTAATTTTTCGATTGCTTATTGAACTCAGCAGGTAAAAGGCTGAATCTATTTTAGAATGATAGGTAAGATTTTTACCGAATCCCATTGCATTTCCAACCAGGATGTCCTGAATCGAATTATAATTAAGCCCAGAGTCAATAAAATAGACCAGGTTCTTAGAGCTGCTTATCAAATATTCCTTCGTTAATCGATTCATATATTTCACAGTGTCTTGAGAAATAATGAAAGTAGCAATGGGTTTGCCAGCAAATGAAATGGTAGACCATATTGCACTATCCTTTCTAATACGAATACTTGCCTTAAAACTCTTTTTATCGCCTTTAATACGGCTTTTAACAGCTGCCCTCACCGCAAGTGTATTAAACTGGAAAGAATCCTCAAGTTGATTTTGGAGGAAAGAGTTGGATTTGCTATCAGGCTTCTCGTACGTAATGGTTTTAATACTTGAACAACCAAAAAAAACAAGTATCATAAAGCTAAAAAGTATTGATGAAATTTGATATTTCATTTCCATAACTATTTATTCGTAGTACTTTTTATGCTGTATTTTATTTTCAATTTGATTCGTAGTACCTCCAATTTCTTTTGCTTTTATCCAAAATTCAACAGC
>JABJPZ010000209.1 GCA_018663635.1 Crocinitomicaceae bacterium | reverse complement strand
TGTCTTTGAATCTTGGTGCCCGTTTGACGTCTTTCCAAAGAGCAATGTATTCGTGGGAAGCAATTTTAAATAAATTATACGTGTCAATATTACTTGTGATGCCATAAATAGGATGGTCAGATTTTTTTTCAACTTGAAACGTTCTGAAAATACGATCCCAAATAATTAAAATGCCAGCGTGATTACGGTCTAAATATTTTACTTGAGTAGCATGGTGAACACGGTGGTGGGATGGGGTATTAAAAATCCATTCAATTGGTCCCAATTTACCTATTAGCTCTGTATGTTGAAGAAATTGATAAATGAGGCTGAACGCCATCATGGTCATAATGAAAACAGGATGAAATCCTATCAATGGTAGCCACGTCCACCAAATGTACTTGTAGAGAACTTCTACCCAGCTTTGCCTCAGGGCTGTGGAGAAATTTAAATGTACCGAACTATGATGATTAACATGAGCAGCCCACAGAATTCTCATGGAGTGGCTCAATCTGTGGTGCCAGTAAAACGTAAAATCATCAGCGAACAGAAGCAAGATCCAAACCCACCAATAATTATTCATTTCTGTCCAAACCCCGTAGTGGTTATAAATCCAATTAAATGCCATAAATGCGATAGTCTTCATTCCAAGACCTATAACTAAGGATCCCAGACCCATGCCAATACTTGAAATGGCATCTTTCCGATGATACAATTTTAAGCTTCTTCTAACATCAATGAATAGTTCAATACCTATCATTAATATAAATAACGGAATTGCGTAAACTGTCGGATCGTCAAAATCAAAAACAGTTTTTACTTGATCTAAATTCTCAAACATCAATAAACTAAATATCAGAGTTTAGTACAAATTAACTAAGTTAGTTGGAACTATTAAGCTATTATAGCACAATATTGTATTTAGGTAAAATGAACAGTTATCAAATCTATAAGAAAGCAATATGTGTCCAGCCACTTCCAAGTGCCTATGTCGATATGGATTTACTCGATGAGAATATTCAAAGTCTTTTGGAGAGAAGTGGTAATAAGCCTATAAGAATTGCGACAAAATCTATCCGTTCTTTACCTATGTTAAAATACATAGCTTCTAAATCGGATGCTTTTATTGGGTTTATGGCTTTTACTTTGTTAGAGGCCTGTTTTTTAGCTGATAATGGCTTAGATAATATCTTAATGGGTTATCCAAGTATGCAAGAATCTGCATTGAAAGAAGTAGGTAGACGAATTAAAGATGGAAAACGAATTGTTCTTATGGTTGACCGATTAGAACATTTGGATTCAATAGAAAAAGTAGCTCGAGAATTAGAATGCCGATTTTTTATTTGTATAGATACGGATGTATCTACCCGTTTTCCTGGAGTATATTTTGGGGTTCATAGATCAGCAGTAAAGACTAAAGATGATTTTGCTAAAATGTTAAATGGAATTATTAGATGTGATTGCTTAGAGCCCGTTGGTTTGATGGGTTATGAAGCGCAGATTGCTGGCGTTGTTGACAATCAAAAGGGTAATAATTTGATGAATCTAATCACTAAAGTATTGAAGAGAAATTCAATACCAAAAATAGCTTCTATCCGTCAAGAATTAGTTGCCATGTTTAAGCAGCTAACGGGTTACGAACCTGCTATTTGTAATGCAGGAGGAACAGGAAGTATTGAATCTTCTATTCAAGAGAGTTGGGTGAATGAAATTACCATCGGTTCAGGTTTTTTTCACCCGACATTATTTGATAGCTATTCCAACTTTCAACATAAACCAGCTGCTTTTTTTGCCCTCGAGGTAGTTAGAAATCCAAAAGAAGGGATATATACGCTACATGGTGGTGGTTATATAGCCTCTGGGGATAATAATAAGAATAAATTGCCTCGACCCTTCTTGCCAGAAGGAATGTCTCTTATTAAAAATGAAGGCGCTGGAGAGGTGCAAACACCGGTTAGGTATAATGGTAAATTGGTTTTAGGTGCCCCCGTTTTTTTTAGACATGCAAAAGCAGGAGAGCTTTGTGAACGGTTTAATACGATGTATTTGATTCGCGGTGGTGAAATCTTCGACGAGTTTAAAACATATAGAGGTGACGGTTTTTCCTTTTTATAAATTAGAGGTATGAAATGGACTAACTGGTCAGGAAGCGTAAAATCAGAACCTATTGCAATTCTTTATCCTTCTTCTGAGGACGAAATAATGGATATTGTAAAAAATGCGATAGTTTCAAACCAGAAAATCAGAATGGTTGGAAGTGGCCATTCATTCTCTAAAATTCTGGAAACAGAACAGGTTTTGGTGTCTCTCGACAAAATGCAAGGTATCATTAGTCATGATTTTGAAAGTCAAACCGCAACAGTTTGGGCAGGAACCAAATTGAAGAAGTTGGGTGATTTGTTATTTGACATTGGTTTAGCTCAAGAAAATATGGGAGACATCAATGTTCAGAGTATTGCAGGAGCGCTAAGTACCGGAACTCATGGTACAGGGAGTAAATTAGGAACATTATCAACACAAATAGTAGAAATTACCTTTATCAATGGACGTGGTCAACTGCAGA
>JABJPZ010000208.1 GCA_018663635.1 Crocinitomicaceae bacterium | reverse complement strand
GCTTTGATTCCAGATCCGACGGTCTGGCCAGCCATTTCTTATACCAGTACGCCGGTTTCTATTAATACAGTTAATCTTGGTGTAGCTGGTTTTGCAGGTACTGCTGCCACATGTGCCGCCATAGATCCGGCTTGGACAACGTATAATATATTTTATACACAAAATTTAGGAACTAATTACGAATACGATGGAAGAACCATCGTACTGCCTGTCAGAGTGCCAGTAATTTGTGGACAAACCTATCACATTAAATTAGCGATTGGCGATGGTGGAGATTCCGCATTTGATTCAGGTGTATTCTTAGAAAAAGGATCCTTTACATCCAATGCGATAAGTGTTGCTGCAGAAATTGCCAATGGAGATACCATTCTTTGGGAGGGATGTAACGAAGCATATTTCGCTTTTTCACGGCCCGATACTACGGTTGATTTTACCGTTTATTTTAATGTTACAGGAACGGCAACGATGGGCGATGATTATTCAGCTATTCCTGATAGCTTAGTAATGACCGCTGGTACCTTATCTGACACTATTTTTCTTTATCCAAATATTGATACCATTGTTGAGCCCGCGGAGACAGTAACCATTGAAATTTATTATTTGAATTGTTTAGGAGGCTATGATACCATTTCCGCATCACTTATTATCAATGACTTTATACCATTAACAGCAACCATGGACATACCTCCAGTAGATCCTTGTGCAGCACCAGATAGCCTGCTGGTGCAATTAGAATTTACGGGGCAAGGAGCCGACTCTATTCACTGGGATATGGGCAATGGGGACGTGTTCATTGATGACACCATTATTAATTACTATTACACGACACAAGGGGTGTATTACATTACGATGTATGCAGAGGATGTGTGCGGTAATTTTGCAACGATTGTAGATTCAGTAGTTTACATTGCTAACTATACGCAGTCAAATGCGATTCCGCCACCTGATATGCTTTTATGTGACCCTCCATTTGTGGTTGATTTTAATGCGGGAGCACCGGCCCCTCCTCAAGCTTTCTGGGATTTTGGGGATTTCTCGGGGACCTCTACTGATATTCACCCATCCTATACCTACTCAGACACAGGAACTTATACGGTAACCTATATTGCAATTGATTCGAGTACTTGTAATATTGCAGATACCGCAACATTAACAGTCAACATTGCTCAAGCAGAAACTTTTGCGTCTGAATTGGCTTTTACTCCTCCTCCTCCTTGTGGAGTGGACACGCTTTTTGTTGATATGGCCTTTACAGGTTCGGGTGCTGATTCATTGGTTTGGACTATGGGTGATGGTACGATTTACTCAACCGATACAGTTAATCACTTTTATACAATTCCTGGAACTTATACAATTACAATGGAAGCTTACGATTTACTGTGTGACAAATCGGAAGTAACTACCCAAGAGGTTTCCTTTTTAGGACCACAACTTTTTGAAGTAATTGTACCAAATGTGATTACACCAAATGGGGACCAAGTTAATGATGAAGTAAAGTTTGAAGATGCAGATCCAGATGGAAATTTTCATGTAACGGTTTGGAATCGATGGGGGTTAATTGTTTATGAGTCAGAAAACCCATTAGAAAACTGGAAAGGACTTAAGTCCAATGGTAATGTGTTAGATGAAGGATTGTATTATTACGAATTAATCTACCAAGACCAGTGTTCCGAAGAAGATGAACAGTTGAAAACAGGATTTATTCATTTATTGAAATAGTCAAAATCTATTTTTTGATAAATTGTGCTTAATTTTTTTTAATTAAGCTAGTTCCAGTCATTTCCACAGGTTGCTTAATACCCATTAAATCAAGTATAGTAGGGGCGACATCTGCAAGAATTCCATCTTTCAATGCAGATACTTCATTATTCAGAACAAAAACTGGAACCATATTGGTGGTATGGGCGGTATGTGGAGAACCATCGCTATTAAACATTTTATCAGCATTGCCGTGGTCAGCAATAATTACAAACGAATAGTTATTGTTTAAACCAGCTTCAACTACTTTATTTGCGCATTGATCAATGGTTTCAATTGCCGAAATAATGGCTGTCGGAATTCCAGTATGTCCAACCATGTCAGGGTTTGCAAAGTTCAAACAAATAAAATCGGATTCACCTGTGTTTAACTCATGACAAATATTAGACGTCACTTCTGGAGCGCTCATTTCGGGTTGTAAATCGTATGTCGCTACATTAGGTGAACTCACAATGATTCTTTTTTCTCCTTCAAATGCAGCCTCTCTGCCTCCAGAAAAGAAGAAGGTGACATGGGGATATTTTTCAGTTTCTGCAATTCTAATTTGCTTTTTGCCCGCAT
>JABJPZ010000207.1 GCA_018663635.1 Crocinitomicaceae bacterium | reverse complement strand
TTAATCCAGATTTAGTAGGCTATGCTACCGATAAGGCGATTGATGGTTTATTTATTCAAATTGCAAAAGAAGAACTTGAAATTCGAAAGAATCCAGCAGCTCGCGTAACTGATTTATTAAAAAAAGTTTTTAAGTAATTTTTCTTCCTTATTTCACAGAAGCTTCGTTTTTTAAACAAAAATTGTAAATTAGGGGACTAAAAAAATTATATTATGAAAAAATTAAACCTATTTATGATTCTAACAATGCTTGCCATTGGTCTAGGATCTTGCGGAGGAGCTGAAGAAAAGCCATCATGGGAAGATGCCATGGATGAAGCCATGTCTGATTATGAAGATGCTATGGATGAATTTGCGGATGAATTAGATGATGCAACTGAAGAAATTGAAGAAGCTGTAGAAGACGAAGAAGTTGTAGAGGCTGAAGAAACTGAAGGAGGAGACTCGGGAGAATGGGATTCATTGCTCGATGATTATGAAAGTTTCGCAGACGATTATATTGCAGCTCTTAAAAAGCAAAAAGCTGATCCAACGGACATGTCTGTTATGACGGACATGGCTGCACTTGCACCAAAAGCTGCAGAATGGTCAACTAAGATGTCTGAAGCTGCTGCTACGCTGAGTGCTGAACAAGCAGGAAGAATGACGAAAATAGGCAATAAAATTGCTGCCGCAGTGATGCCATAATTAAACAATGGCTCAATAATATTTAAGGGAAACGCAATGTTTCCCTTTTTTTTATCCCTATTCTTCAGCGGAATATATCGATTGGAAACATTTTTTTAAAGTTTCATACTGATTACGAAGATTTTTCTCAATTTCAGAAGGCACTGACATAATCTTGTTGAACTTAATTTTACCTCGAAGCTTAATGATCGTTGCCCCATAGTATTGGCTAAAAATCGCAGACAAAGGCAATGAAATGCAACAATATACCCACAAACAATTATCTGTGAAATAAGCCACAATTATTACTAGAAATATCCAATAAATCAAAAAACTCAATGCTCCTACAATTACTTTTATTGAAGCGTGGAAATTGGCGTCTTTGACTTTTTTATCTACCCAACCATTAGCAATCTGATAAGGCAAATAGTTGGTTAATAACCCGTAAATATAAAATGGGCTGAATACAATTAATACTGTAACATCCTTTTTAATGGGATGACGTTCTTTTTGAAACAACCAACTTCTCAATCCGAATTCTGAAATGCGTGATGTAAAATCCTGCTCAAGTGCTTGAAGATCTTTTGCATTTTCAGAATCAGAAACAATGTATTTTTCTGCCTTCCGAATAAAGGCTTTTTGAGCTAACAATTTGTTTGTTAAATTACGATCAGATTTGTGCTTGCTTTCTATAATTTCTTTTAGAAACATGCGTTCCAAACTCATAATAAAATCATAATAATCCTGCTCCTTAACATCGATAATTAAATTACTTAATCGTTTTTCTAATAATGGAACTAAAGCAGCATACTCTTTTTCCTGTTCGAGTTGGTCGCTAACCATATGGTCCTGAACACGTATTGACTCACCAAAAGTTAACAGCAAATCACCTCCCATTTTCGAATGCTTCTCATATTCAATCCCTACTGGCACGATGTACACATCTAAAGAAGTATCATACTTTTTTTCTGCACCAACGCCAATCCTAAAAACACCTTTTTTTAATGGCCCACGGATATACTTATAAGGCGCATGACTTCCTTCTGGAAAAATCACAATGGGATGATTTTTTGCAAGGACATCATAAAATTTTTCGAAAACTTCTTCGTTTTTCAACAAATAATCTGCACCGTCACGCTCTCGGAAAATAGGTAAACAATTGAAGCCGCCTAATGCCCACTTCGCCATTTTCTTTTTAAAAATATCTGCCCGGCCCAAGAAATAGATCGGTTTTGAAATTGCATAGCCAATTATGGCGCCATCCAAAAATGCATTCTGATGATTCGCTGCAAAAAGAATTGGCTTTCCGATTGGAATATTTTCTTTCCCTTTAATCTCAAACCTTTTATAAAATCCATAGACGCCAAATGAAACCAGGACATATCCAAAACCATATAAGCCAGACCAGTTATTTATTCTCATTCCTAACGATTTATTTCACTAAAATAATTGGAATTAAATACATTTTGATAAAGGAGCTATAATTTAATATATCCAAGAGCATAGCTCTATAATACATAGGCGAGAAATTAAAATAATTTATCCCTCATATTCCAACGGCATGATACCCTATTCGGAGCGCTTTTTTCTATCTTTATCGCATTATGAATACCGCAGAAGAAATCGGAACAAAAAAACAAGAACGCTACGATCGTGCCTACCTTAAAATGGCTAAGGAATGGGGTAAGCTATCTCACTGCCACCGCAAGCAGGTTGGAGCCATTATCGTGAAAGACAGCATGATTATTTCTGATGGTTACAATGGCACACCTACTGGCTTTGAAAACTGCTGTGAAGACGAGGCGGGCTATACCAAATGGTATGTACTTCATGCTGAGGCTAATGCCATTCTGAAAACAGCTCGATCAACGCATAGCTGCGGTGGAGCAACATTGTACTTGTCTTTATCACCTTGCAAAGAATGCAGTAAACTAATCCATCAAGCTGGTATTATCCGTTTAGTATATTCTAATCAATATAAAGATCTAGCTGGAATAGATTTCTTAAAAAAGGCCGGAATAGAGCTAAAACAAATAGAAAATCCTTGAGCACGAATGACTGACCAACCAAAATACAGTAGTGCCACTGTTCTTTTACCACTATTACTAGCAGCCGTAATGGCCGGTGGTTATTTTTTAGGTACACTGCAAGAGGTAACTTCTGTCACTAATTTCTCCAATGAAAAACAGGATTTAATTAAACTTAACCGCGTTCTTAATGAGATTGAAGTCAAATATGTAGACAGTATTTCATCGGATGAATTAGTCGAAACTTCTATCGGCGGGATCCTTCAAAATCTGGATCCCCACTCCTCTTATATTCCTGCCAAAGATTTAAGCAATATGGATGAACCGCTAAAAGGTGGATTCGGCGGCATTGGTATCCGATTTATGATTTTAAGAGATACATTAATTGTTACAAATGTAATCGATGGAGGGCCGTCCGAAAGGCAGGGAATATTGCCCGGTGATCGCATTGTAAAAATAGATGGCAATAAAATAACCGATATTGATTTATCTAATGATGATGTTTTTAGTCAATTGAAAGGTCAGATAAATACTCCTGTGACAGTTACAGTATATCGATTTTCGAGAAATCAATTCGTTGATTTTGATATCCTTCGTGGATTGGTTCCCATAAAAAGTATTGAAAGCGCACAGATAATTGCTCCTGGGGTAGGCTTTATAAAGCTTGCCAGATTTGCAGAAACAACGCCCGTTGAGTTTGATATGGCCGTCAAAAAATTAATCAATAATGGCATGGAGAAGTTGATCTTAGACCTTCGTGATAATGGAGGGGGTTATTTGCAACCTGCCGTTCAACTTACAGATCACTTTCTTAAAAAAGGAAAAATGATTGTATATACAGATGGCAGACATAATGGGAGATTTGATAATATTTCTACTCAAGAAGGTCGTCTACTGGATACAGAATTAGTCGTGCTAATCAATGAGAATTCAGCTTCTGCAAGTGAAATTGTCTCTGGTGCTATACAAGACAATGACCGCGGGATAATTATGGGTCGAAGATCCTATGGCAAAGGCCTTGTTCAGGAGCCTATCGCTCTTTCCGACGGATCCGCTATTAGACTAACGGTTGCTCGATATTACACCCCGTCTGGTCGTTGTATTCAAAAACCTTATGGACAAGGAATCGATTATAGTGCAGACTACTTAGACAGATATGAAAATGGTGAATTTTATTCAATCGATAGTACAAAATTATCTGAGCTGGAGCAGTTTAAAACTGTAGGAGGTAGAATTGTATATGGTGGTGGCGGGATCTTGCCCGATATTTTCATTCCCCTGGATACGATTGGCAATTCTGCATTTTTAGCAGCATTGACTTATTCTCCTGTATTTAGTGAATTTGCTTTTAATTATGTTGACCAGAATCGAAAAGCACTGAATCGAAATCGCAATGCTCAAGATTTCGCAATGACATTTGATATTTCTGATAAGATTTTTAACCAATTCATTGATTTTGCTCAAAACACGCATGATATCAATCCATCTAATTACGGAATTAAAGCTTCAAAAGAAAGGATTAAAACCAGACTCAAGATTCAGATTGCTTCAAACGTTTGGGGGGATGATGGGCGGTATGCCGTGCTTGTTCAAAGAGACCCTGAAATAATTCGTGCAATTGAAGAAATTTCGAAATAAGCTTCTCAAATTACATCAACTTGATTTAGTCTTCTTCGAAATCGAACTCAATATTATCGAAAAGAGAGTCTACCAGCTCTATTTCATTTGAGTCTGTTGCAGAATCCGTATTAAACTGCTCATTTATTGCTTCTGGCACATCCTCTGCACAAGCAGCAAAAAGTATCATCAATATTGTAAAAGTAATTACTGTTTTCAATTTAATCATCGGTATTACAATTAAGAAATTTTGAAAGCCAATAAAATTAACACAAAAATAAAAAGGGGCCTAAAAAGGCCCCTTTAATTTTTTTATAAAGCTAGAATTAGTGCGCTGCACCTTCTTCAACTGCTTCAACTGCTTCTTCAACAGCTTCTTCAGTTTCAACTGCCGCAGAATCAACAACTGCTTCCATTTCTTCTACAGCTTCTTCAACTGCAACTTCCATTTCTTCTGATGCTTCTTCAACTGCAGCTTCCATTTCTTCAACTGCATTATTCAACATGTCTTCAAGACCTCCAGCAGCTTCTTCACCACCACCACAAGATGTCATAGCGAAAGTTGTAGCTGCAGCAATCATTACAAGTGTTACTACTTTTTTCATTTTTAACTAGTTTAAATTAATTTACGTAAATAAGGATGCAAAATTAGTGCTTTTTTTGCAATTACAACAATTTTTGTCTTACAGAATGAAAACAGGTGTAATTATTTGTTATAATTGACTCGCATTTCCTAACTTAGAAACTCAAAAAAATAGAACAACATTTATGGCATTCGAATTACCCCAACTTCCGTACAATCATGATGGCTTAGAACCACATATTGATTCTAGAACAATGGAGATTCATCATGGTAAACACCACAATGGATACACCAACAATTTAAATGGCGCTATCGCTGGCAGTCCACTTGAAAACAAAAACATTGAAGACATTTTGACCAACTTAGATATGGACAATAGTGCTGTTCGAAATAATGGAGGTGGCTATTTTAATCACTGTTTATTCTGGGAAATCATGTCTCCATCCGGCGGTGGAGAACCGACTGGCGAATTAGCGAATGCCATTAACAATGCATATGGTTCTTTTGATGGTTTTAAAGACGCATTTGCCAAAGCTGCAGCAACTCGATTTGGATCTGGCTGGGCATGGTTGTGTGTACACAAGGGTGGAGAAGTGAAAATTTGTTCAACACCCAATCAAGACAATCCACTAATGCCCGGAGTTGGTTGTGGTGGCTATCCAATAATTGGTCTTGACGTTTGGGAACATGCTTATTACTTGAATTACCAAAACAGAAGGCCCGATTATATTCAAGCTTTTTTCAATGTTATTAATTGGGATAAAATTAGCGCTTCATACAGTGAACACAAGTGAAAATATCATTTGAATTCATTTTTTCAAAAGCTATACTTAAGAGCCTCAAAGTACCTTTAAAATATTTCTTAGGGTTTTGTTTTTTATTGCTATGGAATTCTGGGGGCGCTCAAAACGAAATTGATTCATCGCTTCTGTATAGGAACGCAGTAGTGCCAGAATTTGCAGCGCAGTCTTGTGACTCCTTAAAATCCATAAAAAAATCTCGCCGACGTAAAGTGCGATTCAAGACGCGCAAAGGCATTGCCGCTTTATTCGCCGTAACATTAGGTCCTTTTGGCGTTCACCGAATGTACTTAGGTACTTCGGAGATGGTGCCCTTATTCTATTCACTTACATTAGGTGGACTAATGATTTTACCTTTTGTTGATTTATGTTGTATTTTATTTACAAAGGACATAGAAGTATATAAAAATAACGATAAAGTGATTATGTGGTAAGCAGCGAAATGAAAATTTCTACTTATCTGAATAATATACTGCTTTAATTCATGTATGAATTGATTAAAAGATCATTTTAACAAAGAAAAACAACTTTGGAAAATTGAGAGGTATTGGTCTCCATAAATAGGGGTCAACCTAAATAACTCACTTATTCTACCGTAACAGACTTGGCTAGATTTCTAGGCTGGTCTACATTACAACCTCTCATTACTGCAATATGATAAGACAATAACTGAAGCGGAATGGTAGCTAAAAGAGGCACAAGCGCATCGTCAGTATGCGGAATTTCAATAACATGATCTGCCAAATTTTTAACCGTACGATCTCCTTTTGTAACAATTGCAACCACTTTACCTTTTCTCGCTTTAACCTCTTGAATGTTACTTACTACTTTTTCATAAGAGGCGTCGTTGGTGGCAATAACAAAAACCGGCATTTCCTCGTCAATTAAAGCAATTGGCCCATGTTTCATCTCAGCTGCAGGGTAGCCTTCGGCATGTATATAGGATATCTCTTTTAGTTTTAGTGCACCTTCCAAAGCCACTGGAAAATTATAACCTCTACCTAAATAAAGTGCGTTGGTCGCGTCTTTATAAATTTCTGCAATCTGTTCAATCAAAGCATCAGATTTCAAAGCTATTTCAACTTTCTCTGGAATCGCCTCAATTTCTACTAATAATCTACTGTATCTAGCAGAATTAATTGTTTTCTTATGTTTTCCTAAAAGCAAAGCCATTTGAGTAAGAACAGTTACTTGAGCTGTGAAAGCCTTTGTGGACGCAACGCCAATTTCTGGACCTGCATGGGTATACGATCCAGCATGTGTTTCTCTAGAAATAGAAGAACCGACAACATTACAAATACCAATAATGGTAGCTCCCGCCCCTTTAGCCATTTTTATTGCAGCAAGCGTATCCGCAGTTTCACCTGATTGAGAAACAGCAATGACAACATCATTTTCCGTAATTACCGGGTTTCTATATCTGAATTCAGAAGCGTATTCAACTTCGACAGGTATTCTGGCCAAATCCTCAAATAAATACTCCCCTACCAAACCTGCATGCCAAGACGTACCACAAGCAACAATAATTATTCGATCAGCATTGGCCATTTCTTCAATATGATCTTTGATTCCGCCAAGCATAATCTCTCCTTTTGCGGACGAGATTCTTCCTCTCATACAATCTTGAATGGATCTGGGTTGTTCAAAAATTTCTTTTAGCATGAAATGATCATACCCTCCCTTTTCTAATGCTTCAAGCTGCATTTCAAGTTCCTGGACATAAGGCTTCTTGTCCTCATTGCGAACTGTTTTTAACTTAATTCCAGTATCCAAGTTTAATCTCGCAATCTCCCCGTCTTCCAAGTAGATTACATTCTTTGTGTATTCTACGATAGGCGTAGCGTCAGAGGCAATAAAGTATTCATTTTCTCCTAAACCAATTACTAACGGGCTTGAATTTTTTGCTACAATTACTTCTCTGGGATTATTCATGTCAACCATGACTATCGCATAAGCTCCATGTACTTCATTTAAAGCAATACGAACAGCATCAAATAGGTCTCCTTTTTCTTGCGCATGAATTTCTTCAATAAAATGAACCAAAACCTCTGTGTCAGTATCACTCTCAAATATATGCCCTCGAGATATTAAATTTTCTTTGATTACATCATAATTCTCAATGATACCGTTATGAATCAAAGACAGCTGACCGTCACCCGACATATGAGGATGTGCATTAACATCGTTTGGTGGTCCGTGAGTAGCCCATCTTGTGTGACCAATACCTACGCTACCAGACAAATTTTTATTTTCGGAAAAAGTTTCAAGATCTGCAACTTTACCTTTGCATTTATGAACATTTAGATTTCCATCGTGAAGTAATGCAATTCCTGCGCTGTCGTATCCTCTGTATTCAAGTCTTTTCAAACCTTTTACAAGAATAGGGTACGCATCCTTAGTACCTATATATCCAACGATTCCACACATCTATTTTCGCTTAGCACTTATAATTTAGTATACGTAAAGATGATTTTCATCTTGTTCTTATTCGTGCTATTGACTCCGTTAATAATTGTTCTATTAGCAGACACCATAGCCGAAGTCGAAATTAAAAATAATCCATTGTTGGATTTCGCTCCGGTTAAAACGTTATTAACATGCTTTACGATATTAAACCTAAACTCTTTGTTACTATTGTCTCTGACACCACCATAAAGCGTTTCTCCTTCAAAAAAGTCTTCAAGAAAATAAGAGGCTCCTTCATCATCAATACCTAGAAGGTACAATTGCACATGGGGGAAGTAAGGGTCAGATTCAAAATATTCATAAGGCAAAACAACTTCGGCCTTGTTCACAACTATGCTATCAGGGAGCTCACCAAGAAATGGCAACATTATTTTAGACTTAACTCCTGACATACATTGCAAATAAATGGTTTCATTTCCTTCAGTAGTATCCAAAAGCTGAGACTCTATTACAGTCCCTGCATAATCGTGTGATGCGCTATTAAATCTTGCACAGCTTGTATTTATATTAAAGTTGAATTTCAAAGTATCCTCTTCTCCCGTGAAAGTATACCGATAATACATAGACATCCTTGAATAACTATTCAGGAGGTCTAAATAAAGAATTGACCCTTCGCCAATTGACTGAGACGCGTTGTTTACTCTTATATACAAGCCTTTGAACCAATCTGTGAATGATGTGTTGTCGGCCAAATTCCCACTCCCAGACTCCGCTACTAAAGCGTCTCCCAATGAATTTGCCAACTTAATTTTAAGAACAGGGTTAATTAAATCGCCATCAACAGTACTGAAGTTGAATGGGTCTGGCACAATGGTTCCTGCTCCAACTTCTACCAAATCAACTCCGTCATTAGGTATCACCGAATTGGAATAATAGCTGCTGTCAAGGTATAGATCTTCCGTTATCCTAAAAACTTCAAATGTTTGAGGGTCTAGGGTGCCGTAATTACCATTAAGATCCAGGTATAGATAAATAGAGTCTACAACGGTTTCAGCAACCGATCCAGATACCGATGTGAAATCGACAGCTTCCGATTCCATCCTAATCTGGGTATAAATACTAGCGGTTGAAACACCAAAGGAAGGATCAACATAACTTCCTATCAAATCAATAAGATATTCATCGGACCGCAAAGAATCCTCTAAAACAGTAAAAGCTCGAATAGTCGATGTATCTGAAACAACAATATTTAAGCGGTCCTCTTGCGGCTGAACAAGTAGGCCTAGGTCTCCCTCTTCTTTTTTACAACTAACACAAGCTAGAATAATCCCCAAAAATAATGCGGAAAACTGCTTAGCTTTCCGCATATTACAAATATTTCTTTTACTCATTTTTCCTTTAATCAGCGAGCACCGAAGCTCCTTCGAGCACTTGATCATAAAATCCATTATACGCATCTACCATTCCCTCTTCGTCATGGTAATCAAGAGCCAGCTTACCCGATTTTTCGATAAATTGCTCTACTTCTTCATTAATCGATTTAGATCCACGTATTACACCGTCTGAAAATTCTACTCCCAACTTATTTATATTGGCAAATGATGGACTCTTAATTAATTCCAAATCCGTTTCTGAAAAACCATCAAATTTTAATTTCTTCGGCATTTTTTTATCCAACGTACCATCAAATCCATCTTCATAAACGGAATAAACCACTTTTGCATCTGAAAAATGAGGGTCGTCATGATAAAACTTCTTTAAATAAAGTGGTAGCACGCCAGTCATCCATCCATTACAGTGGATTATATCAGGAGACCATCCTAATTTCTTAACTGTTTCTACTACACCCCTACAAAAGAAAATAGAACGCTCATCGTTATCTTTGAAGAACTTTTCTTCATCTGTACCAAAAACGGCTTTTCTTTTAAAATATTCTTCATTGTCAATAAAATATACCTGCATCTTAGCAGCTTGAATTGACGCAACCTTAATAATAAGCGGGTGATCCGCATCATCAATGATAAGGTTCATTCCTGAAAGGCGAATCACCTCATGTAATTGATGCCTCCTTTCATTAATGCATCCAAACCTAGGCATAAATATCCTGATTTCTTTTCCTGCCTCTTTAATCCCTTGCGGAGCATTTCTGACAGTTTTTGCTATTTCCGATTCCGGTAAAAATGGTTGAATCTCTTGCGAGACGTATAACACACGTTTCTGTTGCATAAGTATTCTCCTTAAATAAAAATGGGTACAAAAATATAGAAAAAAAACCGTAATTTCAATACTTTAGGCTAGTTTTGGCGCTTTCAATTTTGTAAACCAAATGAGAACCAAGGTAATTTCTTCGACAATTGAACTCGAACAAATCATCTCTGCAAATAGGAGTAAAGGCTTAACCATTGGGTTTGTTCCGACTATGGGAGCACTACATGAAGGCCATTTATCTCTTATCAAATCATCAAAAGAACAAACAGATTTTACTGTTTGCAGCATTTTTGTGAACCCCAAACAGTTCAATAAAACAGAAGACCTCGAGCACTACCCCAGAAGCTTAGAATTGGATATTCGCAAATTAGAAACTGTTTCTTGCGATCTTGTTTTTGCGCCAACAGAAAACGAAATTTACCAAGACGAAGCTCCATTTGAATTTGATTTTGCAGGACTTGATCAATATATGGAAGGTAAGTTTCGCTCCGGCCACTTTAAGGGAGTTGTTCGTGTAGTTAAACGTTTATTCGAAATTGTCCGACCAGAAAAGGCTTTTTTTGGCCTAAAAGATTATCAGCAATTTGTTATTATTCAACACTTAGTTCGCTTTTTTAATCTCCCGATTGAAGTCGTTGGCTGCCAAACGGTCAGGGAAAGAAACGGCCTTGCCCTAAGCAGTAGAAATAGTCAACTCAAAGCAAAAGACATTCCTGCTGCGCTGGAATTATCGAAGGCATTGAACCTAATTAAAACGGGGTTCCAAAAATCCAATTTGGACACAATAAAACAACAAGCAATAAACCAATTAGAGAAACATACGAAACTAGAATACCTGATAATTGCAGATTCAAGTAATCTGTACCCGCTTGAAAACTGGAGTGATGCGCAACATGCAAGAGCCTTTGTTGCCGCTGAAGTAAGTGGAGTTCGACTTATTGATAACGTCGAGATATTTTAATACTTTTGCGGCATGCAAATAAAGGTAGTAAAGTCCAAAATACATCGGGTTTCAATTACTCAAGCAGAATTGAATTACATTGGAAGCATCACCATTGATGAGGATCTCATGGATGCTGCAAATATCATTGAAGGTGAATTTGTTCAAATTGTTAATTCTAATAATGGAGAACGGTTAGAAACCTATGTTATTAAAGGAGAAAGATCCTCCGGAACAATTTGCCTTAATGGTCCAGCAGCCCGTAAAGCTGAAGTTGGTGATATTGTGATTATTATTGGATATGGTTACATGGATTTTGAAGAAGCTAAAACATTTAAACCAACAATGATATTCCCTGAAACTTCTTCTAATCTTCTCACATAAGTTTTGAAAGGTCAGCTGATACAACTACTTAAAGTAATACTACCTCTGGGAATAGGTGTTTATTTAACTTGGTATTTTTACTCTACCCTTTCAGCAGAACAAAAAGAAGACATCCCTTATGCTTTCGCAAGCGCTAATTATCTCTGGATTATTTTATCAATTGTCGTTGCTTGGCTCAGTCATTTTAGTAGAGCGTACCGTTGGAAATACATGCTAGAACCTTTGGGTTATAATGCTAAAGTCTCCAACATGTACCACTCTGTAATGATTGGATACGTTATCAATTTAACTATTCCAAGGTCTGGAGAATTTGCGCGAGCCGGATTTTTCTCAAAAAAAGAAAATCTACCAGTTGAAACAGTATTTGGAACGATTGTAGCAGAACGCGTTATAGATGTAATTATGCTTGCAATATTAACATTTGCTACTTATTTCTTGGTAGGAAAAGAAGTTATTGAAGAAATGACTACCAATCCAAACGCTGTTAATAACACTTCAATTCCATGGTTATATATTGTTATTGGAACAGTAGGTATATTAACCCTTTCAGCCATTTTGATTTCCAAAAAAATTAAAACTTGGTTTATTTTTAAAATGAAAGGATTGTGGTCCGGAATAAGAACCGTTTTCACTTTAAAAAAGAAATTTCTATATCTGGCGCACACCTTTTTTATTTGGTCCTGTTACGTCATGATGTTTTGGATTTGCGCGCAAGGTTTAAAAGGCGTTAATGACATGTCTTTGGAAACTTTATTATCGTGCTTTATTGTTGGAGCAGTTGCAATAGCAGCTACACCTGGTGGTATCGGTCTCTACCCTATTTTTGTTACAGCAGCTCTAGTATATGGCAAGCACGATGCTGTAGAAGCTTCTAGCTTTGCTATTTTAATGTGGGTGGTTCAAACGGTATTTCTTGTCGTTTTTGGCCTTTTTTCATTATTTGCGATAAACGTTAAATTAAAAGTCTCTGACGTTAAAATAAATCAATAATTGGCCAAAGTTAAAACAACATATTTTTGTAAAAATTGTGGTAGTGAATCACCTAAATGGGTCGGAAAATGTGCAGCTTGCAATGAATGGAATACATTCATCGAAGAGGTTATTAGCAAACCTAGCAAAGGAGCTTTGCCCGGATTAGTTGATTTTACCAATTCTGCAACACCAGTATCAATCAATTCAATAGATTCTGCAGCACACCCAAGAATTAATTTAAAAGACAGCGAGCTTAATCGTGCTTTGGGTGGAGGATTAGTCCCGGGCTCAATGATTCTGTTTGGTGGTGAACCAGGCATTGGCAAGTCCACGCTTATGTTGCAAGTAGCTATTAAAAAGAACACGCTAAAAACACTTTATGTTTCTGGTGAAGAGTCAGAACAACAAATTAAAATGCGTGCAGATCGCATTGGTATTGACAATGAAAATTGCGTCATTTTGGCTGAGACCTCTTCACATAGGATACTAAAACAGCTAAAAGAAATTAATCCCGACCTGCTTATTATTGATTCGATTCAGACGCTTTTCTCAGAAAGTCTGGATTCATCTCCAGGAAGCATTTCTCAAATTCGCGAATGCACTTCGGAACTTTTGCGTTTTGCGAAGAGTACCAACACACCTGTATTTCTGATTGGACATATTACTAAAGACGGAACGCTTGCAGGTCCAAAAGTGCTGGAACACATGGTTGATGTCGTTTTGCAATTTGAAGGAGATCGCAACCACGTATATCGATTGCTCCGTTCTGTAAAAAACCGATTCGGATCTACTAATGAATTAGGAATTTATGAAATGCAAGGTTCCGGTTTACGTGAAGTTGCTAATCCAAGTGAATTATTAATTAGCAACAATGACCAAGACTTAAGTGGAGTTGCCATTGCTTCCATGCTTGAAGGCATGCGCCCCATGCTAATCGAAATTCAGGCGTTGGTTAGCACCGCAGCGTATGGAACACCCCAACGATCTGCAACTGGATTTGATTTAAGACGTCTGGGCATGCTATTGGCAGTTCTTGAAAAAAGGTGTGGTTTTAAATTAGGAGCGAAAGACGTCTTCTTAAATATAGCTGGAGGAATTAAGGTAGATGATCCTGCAATAGATCTAGCCGTAGTTTGTGCAGTATTATCCTCAAATGTAGATCTTCCAATTGCCAAGAATACCTGTCTTGCTGCTGAAGTCGGATTATCGGGAGAAATAAGACCTGTCTCTCGATTAGATCAACGAATATTTGAAGCTCAAAAATTAGGCTATCAACAAATAATAGTTTCTGCCAATAATAAAGGTTTGAACGAAAAAGAGTATGGAATAGAAGTCGTTCAGGTACGGAAAATAGAAGAGGTCTTCAAGAAATTGTTTGCCTAAATTTCGATATTCTTACCATTTCCAAAAAGCCAATTAATCATTAGAAATGATTTCAAAAAGCTCCGTTAGTTTTGGAATTAAGATCACTTCAATCCTTCTGTTTTTTGCTTTATCCTCACCTATTGGGATGAATTTACTTCGTCCGGCAGCCGTCAATATTTTAGGGTCAATAGAGCTACTTGACGTCATTATTTTCACAACTGCTGTTGCTCTTAAAACAGACAGCTCCCAATTATCTTTTGGATGTCCAGAACCACGCATTTCATCTGTATCCGTATGCCCCTCAACAAGTACATCAATATCTTCTTGACCTTCTAAAGCTTTCGCTAATTGCACGATGGCTTTTTTACCTTCAGATCCCACATCCGTTTTTCCTGATGCAAAAAGCAATTTTGCTTCCATGCTGACATATACTTTACCATCCTTTTCCTCGACGGTTAAACCCTTATCTTTAAACCCTAAAAGAGCATTCGCAATTTTCTGTCTTAATGCCTCTGCTGCTGCATCTTTTTTAGAGATAATGTCTTCCAATTCATTGACTCGCTTCTCTCTTGATTCAAGATCCGTTTGCAACTGCGCAAGTCTATCCTCTTTTTGATTTAATTCTGTCGCTAGTCGATTTAGTTCATCCTCTTTCTTCTGAAGCTCCAATCTGGCAGCATCCAACTCCTTTCCAAGCAATTGACTCTCTCGCTCAGAAAGTTTTAGCAAAGCATCATATTGATCTTTTAATATCTTATGATTCTCTTTAATCTCCTCATATTGCCGAAGCGTCTCTTTATAAGACCGCTCTAAATTGGCAAGATCTTCTGATACAATTGCATGCTTTTTCTTTAGCTCGGTTAGCTGAGATTCAATCTCTAGCTTTTCAGCCTCACAATCTTGGGATTTTGTTTTAAAAAGCTCCGCATCAGCAAGAGACTTGTTGTATTTCGCTTCTAACTCTTCGTATTTACGAGCCGGCACACATCCAACTATAGTAAGAACAATAATTAGACAAATAAGTGAGATAAATTGCTTCATTAAAATGATTTTTTCAAATGTAAAATTGAGTAAACTTCATCAAACAATAACCGAACCATTCATTCATTTTTACACATATTTATGTTACTTCAAAATATTTTGGCTCATAAAAAAAGGGGCAATCGCCCCCTTGAGTCATTTTAAATAATCCTAATTATTTCTTTTTTTCTTTCGATAGAAAAACCTCAGTCATGTCTCTGTATTCCATCGCATTTTGTGGGAAATTTCTAACATTTAATCCTAACAATCGGATGTACTCATCATAATACAAGCTAATAAATGCAGCATCATCAATAAGCAATTGATCACAAGCAACATATAACCTGTTTCGTTCTTCAGAGTCCATCTCCGCTAGCGCTAATTCAAATATCGAATCAAACTGAGGATTATTATACCTGTGGGCATTTGGAAACGAACTTTCGTTCTCCCCTAATGGTACCGTTTTTCCATAAAACAGCTTTAAAAAATTTTCAGGGTCTGGATAATCAGCTACCCATGCCGTTCTCCACATTTCACACTTTCCAGTAGTAAACTGCTCGATAAGCGTAGAAAACTGCATCCTTTCCATTTTCAGGGTGACACCTAAATTTTCTTCTATCATATTTCTAATGGCTTGCGCAGCAATAGTATTGGTCTGACCGCCTTCGTTGAAAAACAGTGTTATTTCTGGAAATCCTTTACCACCCGGATAACCAGCCTCAGCCATTAGTAATTGAGCTCTTTCCACATCAAATTCAAAGCCATCAACCTTTTTTATATCGTAAATTTCCATTGGCGGAACGAATCCATGTGTTGCTGGATGACCTTCACCTTGTAGCGTGTAATCAATCAATTTATCACGATCTATTGCCAAGTTAAAAGCTTGACGGACCCTCCTATCTTTGAAGTAATCTGCGGTATGTAGAAATCCATAATATTGTGTGCCTAGTGCAGGAATAGACTGATATTGATATTTTAAACCTTTCCCGGTTTGAGCATCATCAACGCTACCCATTACTGTACCCATTTCCTCTACTGGTAATTTAAACATGAGGTCAAGTGCCCCTTTATTAAATTGTAATAGTTCTGTTTTCTTTTCTTTTGCGAAGGTGAATTTAACTAAGTCCAGATAGGGCAATGAGTTCCCAAATTCATCTTTCCCCCAATAAGAAGGGTTTTTCTCTAATAATACTTTTTTACCTTCTTCCACTTCAAGTACCTGAAACGGTCCAGTACCAACACAACGTGTTCTCATATCATTTCCATACTTGTCAACTGCTTCTTTTGGGAAAATCCAGCAACAGTTATGTGCGATTACCTTTTCGAATGCCGCAAAAGGTTTTTCTAGCATGATTTTAACTTCATAGTCACCTGTGACCTGAATACCATTAACTGAAATATCATCTGCACTTCCATTTTTTGTTGCATCATAATATGCATTGGCACCTACCACGCGGTCTTGAAACATTCCGAACAATTTATTATTTCCACCGAACTCGCATAGCTTCGTAAAGCAGTACTTAACGTCTTCCGCAGTTACCTCTCTACCTTTTCCTTCAGGGAAACAAGGGTCATCATGAAAAAATACTCCTTTTCTTATCTGAAAAGTATAGGTTCTACCATCTTCACTAATCTTCCAATTTGAAGCAATGTTTCCCTCTATTTCGAGTGTTTCTTGACTAAATTTAAGAAGGCCCTGATAAACTTGATTTGCAATCCTATGAGAAACTACATCTACTAAGCTGTGGGGATAAAGATTTTTAAAATCTTCGACCTCATTCATTCTAAACATTCCGCCAGCGTAAATCTTCTCTTTTACATCATTATGAATATAAAACCCCTTCAGTTCAACCATTTTCTCACCCTCTTCCACAACAGGTTCTGGTCCACCACAGGACGTAATAAGGGCTAACGTAATAAGAACAGGCAATAACTTCTTCATATAAAATTTATTTGCTCACTAGCTTTAATAACCGTGCAAATATAATAATATTAGTGACATATTTGAAGGTTGAAAATTGCCTAAAAGTCTTGTTACAACTATACTTTTTAACCCATATATTCGTATTTACACAGGCAACAGATTCTGAATATTGCGTACATCATGTATTTACATAGCTTTCGTCGTTTATTTATGCGGTTTTGTCGTAAATAATGGTCTTTGTCAATCTAACTTGGTCAATAAAAAAATGACTCTGGTGACCGATAGTATTTTACTTGACACCAATATTATTGCATTAAATACGCTGGAAATTGAAATAAACGGGGAAATTATCAGCACCAATAAATACAGTTACAATGCGCATTCAAAGCATTTGCTTTGGCGAGGGAATCTACCTGTGACTCTAGAATTGAACTATCGAACTCTAAAAGTAGACCTAACCAAGACATACCGCAAAAAAGACACCAATCGAATTGAATCGAATTTGGAAACGCCAGACCAAATTTTCACTTGGTCAGCTAATGATAAATCAAATACTGATTTATTTGGCTTCTCGTCCTTGAATAAATCTGGGAGTATTTCAAGAGGAATTAGTTTCGGCAACAATCAAGATCTCGGGGTAAACTCTAATTTAAGCCTACAGCTTAACGGAAAAGTTTCAGATGACATCAACATTTTAGCATCCATCACCGATGACAACATACCCATTCAACCAGAAGGAAATACGTTACAACTGCAAGATTTTGACCAAGCATTTATTCAACTGTTTAACACAAAATCAAAGTTAACGGCTGGAGATTTTTGGTTAAGACGACCAAAGAGCTACTTCCTTTCCTATCAAAAGAAAGCACAAGGAATTTCTTTTAAAACCAACTTAATGAATCCTGATTTAAAAAATGATTTTTGGAAAGTCTCTTCAAGTCTCGCTTTATCTAAAGGGAAATTCTCGAGAAATATCGTGCAAGGTCAAGAGGGCAATCAAGGGCCTTACAAGCTAATTGGTGATAACGGAGAACGATACATTATTGTTTTATCTGGTACAGAACGGGTCTTTATCGATGGCCGTTTATTGACACGCGGACAGTCCAACGATTACACCGTTGACTACAACACCGCAGAAATTACTTTTACACCTAAAAATCTGATTACTAAAGATCGAAGAATTATCGTTGAATTTCAATACTCAGATAAAAACTATGCCCGTTCATTATTTCAATTTTCATCCGATTATCAGAAAAATAAATGGGGGATTGGATTTCAAATTTATTCTGAACAGGATAGTAAAAATCAACCTCTTCAACAATCACTTTCTGATGAACAAAAACTTCTTTTAAGCTTAGCAGGGGACAACATTAATTCGGCATTCAGTCCTGGAATTGACAGCGTAGGTTATTCAACCGACCTTACGTTATACAAAAAAATAGATAGCCTTGGATACAGTAACATCTATGCTTACAGCACGAACCAAGACAGTGCCTTTTTTCAACTTAGCTTTACAGAAGTAGGACAAGGCAATGGTAATTATGTTCTGGATGATTTCACCTCCTTCGGAAGAGTATATAAATGGGTAAAGCCGGATACTGTTTCTGGCGAAATCCTTTTTAATGGCAATTTCGAACCCATCATTATCCTTGTTCCTCCTCAAAAAAGACAGATGGTTGTGCTGGGAACTTCTTATAATTTTTCGCGGCATACAAAGCTAGGTTTTGAAAGCGCTTTAACTAATAAAGATGCCAATACGTTTTCATCACTTAGTTCAGAGGACAATGTAGGCTATGGTTTTGAGGGTCATTGGAATACACGAAAACCCATTTCAGGTGACTCAACAGGTTGGATCTTTCTTAACAAAATTGATGCAGAATACAGATCTTCAGAATTCAGCAGTATTGAGCGTTATAGGCTTGTTGAATTTGAAAGAAACTGGAATCTTTTAGGGAAAGATTTAAACGGTGATCAACTCATGGGTAAAGGAGAAGTAGGTTTGCAAAAAATGGGCGTTGGATCAGTACGCTATTTCTTTAACACATTCCAATCCATTAAAGAGTTTTCGGGACTAATGAATGGAGGAGAATTAAAGATTAAACAAAATGGCACAAAAATTAATTACCGAGGTGTATTAACTCAAACTTCGGGCTTTGAAACAACCAATTTCTTCAGGCATAAATCAGATATATCAAAGGATATTAATTGGCTCAGAGTAGGCTTTATTGACGAATTTGAACAAAATAAATTTTATTTCGATCAAACCGACTCGCTGTTAGGTAATAGCTACCAATTTTATGATTGGAAAGGCTATGTGTCAAATGTTACTGGAAATCAAAATTCTAACCAATTTGAAATCTATTTTCGTCAAAGATCAGACAAGCTTAGACGTGCAAATGTATTGAGCCCTGCAACCACTTCTGAGCACTACGGCATTAGTCTTGGAATTATAAATAACGCTAAACATAAATTCAAAACAAGATTCGAATACAGAAAATTGAAAATTGTAAATGACTCTGTTACTAGTGTCTTGCCAGATGAAACGCTACTGGGTAGGGTAGAATATTCGCTGAAAGCATTAAAGGGTTTTATCTCCAGCTCAACGTTCTACGAAATTGGTTCAGGTCAAGAATTAAAAAAGCAATTCGCATATGTACAGGTTCAAGCAGGACAAGGAATTTACGCTTGGAACGATTACAACGACAATGGTGTTAAAGAAATCAACGAATTTGAAATATCTGCCTTTCCTGATCAAGCGGATTATATTCGAGTTTTTACGCCAACCAGTGAATACGTAAAAACCTATACAAATCAATTTAATCAAAGCCTGAACATAAGGCCGTCTGCTATATGGCAGCAAAAAAAAGGGTTTCGTAAGCTTCTATGTCATTTTAGCAACCAATCTTCTTTGAGGATAGATCGGAAAACCAATGCGGAATCTGGAAATACAGCTTACAACCCCTTTATCACTTCAATTAATGAGTCGGCACTTGTTGCGTTGAATTCATCTATTCGAAATACCATTTTTTACAATCGAAGCAATCCAAAATTTGGATTGGATTACACTTACAAAAAAATAGATGGAAAATCACTTCTGACTTCTGGCTTTGATTCTAGAAGTATTAACCAACATGAATTGCGTATCAGGTGGAATTTGAATAGAAAATTCACCTTCATCTCCTTTCAGGAAATAGGTAGCAAAAGTAATTCTTCCGATTATACAACTGGACGGAACTATCTGCTTAATGTTTTGAGTGTAAAACCAAAATTTTCCTATCAACCCAATACTGCTTTTCGAGTTTCCATACTTAACGAAACCACTAAAAAGGAAAATACCATTGACCTCGGTGGAGAGGTTGCAGAGATTATAGATGTTGGTGCTGAATTAAGATTGAACAAAGCGACTAAGGGCTCCTTGACTGTGCTGGTGAATTACATCGCAATTAAATATGATGGCGATGTTAATTCTTCTTTAGGATTTGAAATGTTAAATGGATTAAAAAATGGAAGTAATTTTACGTGGACAGTTAATTTCCAAAGAACACTCGCAAACAACCTACAGATCAGCCTTAATTACCTCGGTAGAAAATCAACTAGCAATCAGGCGATTCACTCCGGAGGGATACAAGTTCGTGCCTTTTTCTAAGTGTCAGAGTTAAAAGGATACAGAATAGTACGGTTCGAATTACTTGAGTGAAAAAGCCGTAGACGCGATTTCCGATCCTTCACAGAATATTTTTACAATATACTCCCCGGCATTAATTTCATTTTCTACATCATAGAAAATACATAGGTCCATATTCTCTTTTTGATAATTCACCACTCTTTTGACACTCGCCTCCATTTGCCCCCCTTCTACGCCAAACAGCTCTGGGTTACCATCATTTAAAACACCACCTTCTGGAGAGATTATCCTCATGTATATGATTTTATCTCCAACTACTGCAATGGGATTAGCCATTATTGTAAAACATGCTCGGATCATGTTCGTACTCTTGGCCCGAGGAGTTTCTTTAAAACTTCCCGAAGACCTCACTCTAAGCGCATCTGCTTTAGCGCCTGAAGTCATTAAACGAGAACCAATGTTGACCTTCTCCGCCAAGCCATCTTTCACATCTGTTAAGTCCTTAATCTTATTATCCTTTAAACTAATGGTAGCTAACTGATCTTCAATTTCTCCACGATACTGTATATTCATTTTGTTTAACGAGTCGATTTTATGGACTTGAAAGCGCATTACTTTTCTAAGTGTTTCTGTTTCTTTACGGAGTTTGTAAATCGTTCTGGCATCTCTCTTACCACTCTTGCGCATGTCCTCCAATTCAACCATCAAAGCCGTTACTCTTTCTTTTTGCCCACTAATACTATCTAACATATCCTGGTTATCCGTTTGTAACGTGTCCATTTGTTCAAGCATTGCTTGTAGATTCTCTCTAAGGTCAGTAGACATCAAGTCAAGACCACTAGATCCAAGATCTGCTTCCATTTCTTTGATGTAAGAATTGAGATTTTGATTTTCAATGGCACACACTTCTTTCAGATTACTGAAATGACTCCATTGATAAGCACATAAAGACAGGGCTCCTATCAGGATAATGATTAACGTTATATAAAGCGGGTCTCTTTTCTTTCTCTCCTTTAATGGAGAAGTTGGTGAGTTCTCTGAAAATGAAGAATTTGTCATAATACGTTACTTTATGTCAAAAGTAATGCCATAATTCAATATATTATTGTCTTAAGCACATAGAAATTAACAGTCCGGTATCAATTTAAAATGCTACGCGATTTCATCAATCTCATTTTTCCCAATTATTGCATTACGTGCAACAGTTCTCTGTATAAGCAAGAAAAATTCATTTGTCTACAATGTAAAAACGAGCTGCCTGAACTTTTTTACGCTGCAAACACAACAAATCCTGCTGCAAAACTACTAACGGGAAGAACAAGCTTTAATACTTGTCTTCCCTTGTATTACTACCAAAAAGGAGGAAAGGTTCAAAAGATTTTAAAATCATTGAAGTACGACAATCAAACGGAGCTTTGTGAGTTTTTGGGCAGTTTAATTGGGATCAAATTAAAGTCTTTTGATTCCTTAAACGATATTGATCTTATAATCCCTGTCCCCCTACATCCAGACAGAGAAAAAATAAGAGGCTATAATCAAAGTTATTATTTAGGAATAGGTATTGCCAGTGTTTTAAATATTGATGTATTAGAAAAAGCGATAATCAGAAAAGTAAACAACGCCACACAGACCAATAAGTCAAGACAAGAGCGATGGCAAAATGTCAATGACATATTTACCCTTTCGTCAACAACATCATTAATCAATCAGCACGTTTTATTAGTTGACGACGTGATTACAACTGGTTCAACCGTTGAATCCTGTTGCAATGTTTTAAACAAAGTGAATGGCATTAAAATTAGTATTGCTACTTTAGCGGGCGCTTAATTATGGTAAAGCAGTTATCGATAACTAAAACGTCAAACATAGATCAGAAATATGGCGAATTAAGTGTACAATTAGGTGCCTTAATTGGTGATGAAAAGAATCTATATGCCAACTTAGCTAATGTAAGTGCTGCATTGAAGCAAGCGTTTGACTTCTTTTGGGTAGGATTTTATTTAGTTGATACTCCTGATGAACTCGTTCTTGGACCATTTCAAGGCCCTATTGCATGCACAAGAATCAAAAAAAGCCAGGGTGTTTGCGGAGCTTGTTGGGAACAAGGCAAAACCATTATTGTTGATAATGTTGACAATTATCCAGGTCATATTGCTTGCAGCACAGAGTCAAAATCTGAAATTGTAATTCCCGTATTCCAGGACAATAAGGTCATTGCAATATTAGACATTGACTCAAATCAATTGGATTATTTTAACGCCAAAGATGCCGTTGGATTAGAGAAAATATGCCAAATCATTTCCGATACGTTATGAAACTGGGAATAATACTTATCGTTATTAGTTTACTCTGTTTTTCATGTGCCCAAATAGCACCATTGACTGGTGGTGTTAAAGACCAATATCCCCCAGTATTAGATCAAGATCGTGTCCATCCAGCAAATTACAGTGTCAACTTCACATCGAAAGGAGTACTTCTCGTATTTGATGAATATTTCAAACTAGATCAAACAAAAACCATTTCAATTAATCCAGGAATACCAATACAACCTCAGTTCAGAGTAAAAGGTAAAAAACTGTATATCAAATTAGATACTGAACTTGAAAAAAACACCACCTATACCATTAATTTTGGCAATGCTATTAAGGATGTCGCTGAAGGAAATGAATTGAAAAACTTTAAATATGTATTCTCGACAGGCGAGTTCATCGATTCTCTTGAATTACGAGGTACAGTTTATAGTGCGAAACAAGGAATCCCCCTTGAAGGGGCACTAGTTGGCTTATACAAAACCTTAAGCGATTCTATCCCTTATTTTTCTCAACCCAATTATGTTGGCTTAACCAATAGTGCTGGTTGGTTTTCCATTGAGAATATCAAGGAAGGCACCTACAAAACAATCGCATTAACCGATGAAAACGGAAATTACAAATACGATTATCAATCTGAAGGAATTGG
>JABJPZ010000206.1 GCA_018663635.1 Crocinitomicaceae bacterium | reverse complement strand
CAGTAACAAATCCAAACTTTTTAAATTGTTTTTTCTTTAAATGTGCTTTTGCTATAAACAGAAATTGAATGGACAACAACAATAGACATAAGATCAATCCAATTCTAGAACTCGCCGTAAAAGCAAACACAAAAGCCAACATAAGAAATGCCACACTTTTCCATCTTTCCACTTTATTCAAACCCAAAAACAAAGCCATTAAACCAATGAGATGCAGTAAATAATCATTTGGATTATCGTAAATAAAAACTGGGGAATAAAAATTATTATTTACAATAGTTTGATTTAGAAGTTTATCCGTAAAATTGCCTGAAAGGTGAATACCCGAATAGAATTCAAAAATACCGGAAGCAATCAACACCACTAAGAAAAATGCTATGCCCTGAAGCAGTAATTTCCTAAAAACAACAGCACCTATTCTGTAATAAACTCCAAAAATAATTCCTGCATAACAGAATTGCATAATTAAACTTCTGAAATCAAATTTCCAATGGGAATCAAACGCTGCCTTTGAAAAAGAGGGTGAAATTGCCGAAATAATAACCCAGACCCCTAAAAGCAAAAAGAATGAAAGCAAAATTTTATTCCATTTAACGATTGTAGGAGATACAACAATAAAAAGAAAACACGTTAGCACTAGATTTGGATATATCGTCATAAATCCGATTGAAAAAGCTCCAATAGCAGCTCCAAATGGCATTGTTATGAGCCATGCAAGAAAAATACGTCTTACCCAATTAATTTGATAAAATTGATTTATCTCCATTAATCCTATTTTTACTACTTCTATCTATTAGATTACCTGATTATGAGCTAATTCTGTTTTATCCACTACAATCAAAACGACCTCATTCCTTCTTGGGTATTGAATTAATATCTATTGTAATCGCTTGTAAAATCAATTGAGTTCCCAATATTAATGGCAACACAGACAGCATTACTGTTCCAGTTGGCGTAATCGTTCCGGCAGTGGCATGAAGCCACCATTCATAAGCACCAAACAATATTCCCCAGATAAGCATTGGAAATCCAAAAAGAATATAAATTGAGGCCATGTTAAAATCGTAAATAAAATACTTCAGAACTATCCGTTTTATAAACCCTCTGAGCAAATAAAATGGAAATTGAAAAAGTACCTTCCTAACGGACAACGAGCTTTCTTCATCACCATAAAAAGCAGCCATTGGTACATCTCTAACAACACACTTGTGAATATTTAAATTGATGAGCATATCTGATTCGAAAAAATATCGTTTTGAAATTTCATCCAAATTAATTCTTTTCAGCGCAAGAGCATTAATCTCTGTATACCCATTTGTTGGATCCATAATGTGCCAATTTCCTGAGACAACCTTCAAAGTAAAGGACAGCACGCTATTACCAATCAACCTCAATTTCGGCATTGATCTCAAGGCTTTAAAATCAACAAACCGATTGCCTTTAACATAGTCAGCTTTGTTCAACATCAAAGGTCGCACTATGGCTGGGATCTGATCTAAATCCATTTGCCCGTCACCATCAATTTTAACAACAACATCACACCCCAATTCTAGTGCTTTTTTATATCCCGTAACTACAGCTCCACCAACGCCTCTATTCTTTTGATGATATAGCACAACTAAACTTTCAATTTGTTCAAAAGAATTTTTCTCTACTACCTTTCCTGATTCTTCAGGACACGCATCATCCACTACAATTACGTAATCAATACCCGATGGGACGGCATTTAAAACATTGCATATATGTCCCCCTACTTTATAAGCTGGAATAACAATGGCAATTTTTTGATTGGTCTGACTCATTCCCAATATCTTTTGTCTAATAACAAAGATAGAAATCTGAAGTTGTGATTATTCTAATTCTAATTCGAAACATAACTAAGTTGTCTAATAGAAATATAAAGTTTGTGGCTACTTCGCATAATTGACTGCTCGTTTCTCTCGAATTACCGTCACCTTAACCTGACCCGGATAAGTCATTTCTGTTTGGATTTTTTGAGAAATTTCAAATGACAATTCTTCTGCCCGTTTATCGGATACTTTTTCACTTTCAACCAACACTCTTAGTTCTCTACCTGCTTGAATAGCAAAGGACTTTTGCACGCCAGGATAAGCAAGAGCAAGGCCCTCTAAGTCTTTGATTCTTTGAATGTAAGACTCTTCTATTTCCCTCCTAGCTCCAGGTCTTGCACCAGATATCGCATCACACACCTGAACAATTGGCGAAATCAAAGTTGTCATTTCAATTTCATCATGGTGTG
>JABJPZ010000205.1 GCA_018663635.1 Crocinitomicaceae bacterium | reverse complement strand
TTAGAGCTAATGTTGATTCCATTTTCTTTACACCATTGAATACTGTGTTCGAAAGCGGGCACAATTATGGCAGCCGGGTGTTTCTCGTTTTCTCCAATCACAATCAATTGTTCGATGAATCGGGATTCTTTAAATTTATTTTCCATTACCTGAGGCGCAATGTATTTTCCACCAGATGTTTTGAAGATTTCTTTTTTTCGATCAGTAATACGCAAAAATTGACCATCAAATTTACCAATGTCTCCAGTATGAAACCAACCATCTTCATCAATTACTTCTGCTGTTATGTCTGGTCTATTGTAATAACCCATCATTACATTTGGTCCTTTCACGCAAATTTCTCCATCTGTAGCAATCTTCACTTCTACATCATTGATTACATGACCAACTGATCCAAATTGAACTCCTTTGTTTAAGTCAGCGTTTACACTAACTACTGGAGATGTTTCTGTCAAGCCATAGCCTTCAAAAATGGGTATTCCAATAGCATGAAAAAATTGTGCTAATCTCGGTTGTAAAGCAGCGGATCCAGAAGCAACTGCTTGTATTCTTCCGCCTAATTTCTCTCGGATTTTAGAATAAACTAACTTATCCGCTAATTTACGCTGAAAGCTGGGGTGCGATCCATATTCATAGGATTCTGTTAATCCCAGAGCCCATTGGAATATTTTAGCTTTTATTCCTCCGGCAGACATACCACCCGCAACGATTCCGTCATAAACTTTTTCTAATAGCCTCGGCACTGCTGTGAAAACGTGAGGTTTGACTTCAGCAATATTTTCTTTAATAGTATCGATTGATTCTGCAAAATAGATAGAAACACCTGTGATTTGATAGAGATACAATATCATTCTTTCAAATACATGACAAACGGGTAAGAAACTCAATCCGTCAGCGGTATCATTTGTGGGCAAACGTTCAATCGAAGCTTTACAATTCGTTACAATATTGTTATGACTGAGCATAACGCCTTTCGGCAGTCCCGTGGTGCCGGACGTATAGATTAAGGTGGCTAAATCCATTGCATCCACTTTGTTTTTAAGTTCGTCAACCTCATTTTGATTGCCTGTGTCTTTTCCATTGTCCAGAACTTCTTGCCAATTCTTACATCCGTCAACTGGCAAAAAAGAATAGATATCAGTAAGCGTAGTTACATCCTCAATAATGGCATTAGCCTTCCCAAAAAGTTCGTCATTAGACACAAAACAAAGCTTAACCTGAGAGTCATTAAAAATAAATTTGTAATCAGACTCGGATATAGTAGGATAAACCGGAACATTTATCGCACCAATTTGAAGAATACCGATATCCAGTATATTCCATTCGGGTCGATTATTATGAGAAATTACAGCGATTTTATCACCAGGTTTTATTCCAAGCCTTAAAAGACCACGGCTAATCGAATTAGCTAAATCAATGTATTCTTGGGTAGAATATGTTTTCCATTCGTTTCCAACTTTTCCCGCTAAAGAAATTTCTTGAGGAAATTTACTGAGTTGGTAGTAAGGGATGTCAAAAATTCGTTTAACGTTGTCCATATTTTGGAAGGTTAATTTATAAGTTCTGTAATAACTAAAAGTCTAAAATAACCGTTTTCTAAGAAAACTCGTCGCATTTTGGAAATAATCGCATTGATTTTTTCAATTCTATCTCGAACTAAAAAGAGACTGCGTACAGAGCTATTGTTGAATGAATTAATTTGATTAAATTTATTTATAGAACAATCGGATGTAACTTTTGATGCATGCTAATTGTTTCACCATATATAGGCTACTTATACTTCTTAATGAATAGGAAAGAGTACAATACAGCGGTTAAAGATTATTCTGGAAGGCTTTTCAGATATGTCGTTAAGTGTCTTCGAAGTTCCGAGGATGCCAATGACATTGTTCAGGAGGCTTATGAAAAATTGTGGACTAATCGCAAAAAAGTACCATTGACAAAGGCCAAATCATGGTTGTTTACTACCGCTCATAACATGATCATTAATCACACAAGAAAGCGTAAAGCTTTATTGATGGAAGATCAAAAGTGTATTGAGCCATCTGTGAATGAGCATTCTTATGAATTAAGAGATTTAATAACACAAGCCTTAGAAAGCTTACCGGACGTGCAACGTCAAATTATATTGTTGCGTGATTTGGAAGGTTATAATTACAAAGAAATTGGTGAAATTCTTCAACTGAATGAGTCCCAGGTAAAGGTGTATTTGTTTAGGGGAAGACAGAAAATCAGACATAAACTGAAAGATATTTCTGTTTTGGTAGCGTAATAAATGATTGTAAATCACAATAACATAGAGAGGTGGATTTTTGATTATTTCGAAGGAGATTTGTCGTTACACGAACAAATGGAACTGAAGGAATTTATTAAAAGAAACCCAGAATATTCGAACGACTTTCGCGAATGGGAAGAAGCAAGAGTTTCTGATGATGAGATTGTTTCGCTGTATCCCAACGCAAATGCTTTGCTGGTAGCTGAACGGAGTGTATTCACTTCCATACTTCGGTATGCTTCAATGATAGCAATAATAATAGCTACAAGCTTTTCGGTGTACTATATTACTGATTCAATTGATTTTTCAGAAACGAATAAACAAGCTAATCTAAATGTTAAACAACACATTAAAGGAAATACTTCTGTTGATTTAAATATTTTGCAAAAAACAAGAAATCAGTATGCAGATATTGATCAGAAAAGAACGATTTTATCTGAAAATCGAGAGGTATCTGTCCAAAGAAATGAAGAGGAATCGGTTCGCAACGTAGCATTGAGTAGTATCGAGTACAATAAATTTGACAAGAGAAATGATGAGGCTGCGCATGGAGATAAAATGGTAACTTCTTCCCTTGAAATAATAAAAATTAATACTCTGGCTTTACCCGTTACTCAAATGCTTGGGGATTTGGTTAAGGAAAATTTTAGTAACGTTTACGACGGTAATTTCGTAGGTAATTTTTTAACAAATGCTGATAAAACAGAAAAATTTTATTTACTAAGCAGTATTGAATACATGAAGGAGGAATTGGCCTTAAGCGGACAAGAAGACGATAAAATGCGTAAAAGCTGGAGTAAGCAATTTGACCGATTGTTTGCAAGAAAAATTGGTATGATTAATCTTGGAGACCCAATTTTTGTGCAAGCTGGAGCCGGACTTATGCATACGAATCCAGCTCTGATTGGTTTTACCAATTCTCCACGATTGAATGTAGAATATAGAAGTCAATGGATGAATTCTGGAAATGCAACATCAAAATATGCCATTTCTTACGATCAACATGTTGAAGAACTTCATGGTGGTGTAGGCGTTGGAGTTACTACAATGGACTATGAAAATGGCATGTATAAGGGCTATGGAGCTAAAATTGGTTATGCACCGAAAATTGATTTTTCACGATTAGTGTCTTTGTCGCTGGCAGCAACTTTTGAGGTAAACCAGCTGGCTGTTGATTTCAATTCTTATAAATACGACAGTCAATTGGAGTTTGATAAAGGAATTGTTTATGATAGCTACTCAAGTGGTTATAATCCGAGAGCAACAAAGGTTTTGTATAAAGACTTATCTTTGGGCATGATGTTGAATACTTCTTTCTGTTATGTAGGTGCTTCAGTGGATCATGTAGTCCAGCCGGATCAAAACCTATTTACTGCTGATACTCGAAAAGATTATCAGTTGGAACGGAAGTACAGCGTCCAAATGGGTGCAGATTATAAAAAGAACGCGAGCTCAAAACTGGTTGTGAGTCCGCAGGTAATATTTGAAAATCAGGCAGGAAAATCAGAATTATGGTTGAGTAGTTCATTTAGATTTAATAATTTAATCGCCAGTTCTGGAGTTTCAACTGATAAATCCGTAAAAGGAATCGTTGGAATTCAGGGAAAACATATGAGATTGATGTATAGCTATGATGTTACAAAATCGACGGTTTTAGATCAATCATTGGGTTCTCATGAGGCCTCGATTAGAGTGTTTTTTAATAGTAAGAAGAATAAAAGCCCGTTGGCATTTTTATAAGGATGATGAAAAAACTATTGGTACTACTTTGTCTTAGCTTGGCAGTGAATTCGTTCGCTCAAGACCCTGAATTTACGCAGTTTTATGCTAATAAGCTTTACTTGAATCCCGCATTTGCAGGTTCACACAACTGTCCTAGAATTGTAATGAATTATCGAAATCAATGGCCTGCTATTACGGGTAATTTTGTTACAACCGCTTTTGCTTACGATCAGCATGTTGATGGTATTAAAGGTGGACTTGGTTTATTAGTTACGAATGACCAAGCTGGTCAGGGTACTTTAAAAACAACACGTGTAAGCGGAATGTATTCATACAGACAAGCTATCGGAAGGAAGTTTTCTATAAAATTTGGAATGGAAGCGACCTTCTTTCAAAAATCTCTAGATTGGAGTAAACTAACTTTTGGGGATATGATTGATCCAAGAAGAGGATTTGTTTACCGAACGAATGACATTCCTAGAGGAGGAAGTACCAGTGGGATTGATTTTGCTGCGGGTATAATTGGTTATTCTGATGTTTTCTACATGGGGGTTGCAGCCCATCATTTGACAGAACCTAATGAATCATTGATTCTTGGAGAGAGTAAGCTTCCAATGAAAATTACCGGGCATATTGGAGCAAATATTCCAATTGATGGTCAAACGGCTAGTAAATATTCTAAAGGAGGAACATCTATCTCTCCTAATGTTTTATTCAGACAACAAGATAATTTCACGCAACTCAATATGGGTATTTATATTAAAAAAGATGCCATTGTTGGAGGT
>JABJPZ010000023.1 GCA_018663635.1 Crocinitomicaceae bacterium | reverse complement strand
GTCAATACCCGGATTGTGTGAACAACTATAATTTAATTTGCAGATTTCATGAAGAAATTCGAACTAAAACAAGACTATATTCAATTAAATAATTTGTTGAAAATTATGGATTTTGTGGGGTCAGGCGGAGAAGCCAAACTGCTGATTTCTGATGGTGCAGTTTGCGTCAATAACGAAGTGGAAATGCAAATTCGTAAAAAGCTTCGAAAGGGCGATGTGATTGAATTCGACGAACATAAGATTGAAATTATTTAACAAAAGAAATACCCACTTGTGTATTTAGTTCTCAGGACTTTTCCTTCTTCACCGGCAACGGCAATAATGAGTTGATTGCTTTGATCTATTGTTTGTTCATTAATCAAAATTTTCCCAAATATATCCACACCGATTTTTCTGGGGTTGTTGGTAGCCCATTTAAAATCTACCTGCTTATCCATTAATCTCTGCGCAATTAGCTTGCCTTTTTTACCGGCGCCTATCAATGTTAAACCGAATTTAAGATCTCGGTCGTCAAAAAGGAAATATTCCAATTTTAAATCTGTAAATCGATTGTCAGCATAATTCGTGTCATTTCTAGATGCTCTTTTTGGATGATCGCGCCATTGATGCAACACCTTTTTTACGGGTTTAATTTGGAGCGCATTTCTACGCATTCTAAAAGCAAGGTCATAATCCTCTGGATATCGGCTGCCAAACCCCCCACATTTAGTGAAATCTGAACGGAACATCATCCAGCAAGAAGAGGGAATCGTACATTCCTTGTACATGTCCTTGTAATTAGCCTTCATTACAGTTAAATCGTTCAACCAGCTAGCGTAATTCTTATAGCCCTCGCCTATTCCTTGCTCACAAAAATAATTAACCAGCCCAATGACTACTGTTCCTTTAACACATGCTTTTGACATTAATGCAAGTTTATTGGATTCCATTAAGTCATCTGCATCCATGCGCGTAATGATTTGTCCGGTTGCCTTTGTTGCACCAACATTCAAAGCATCTAAGATCCCAATACCATTTGTTCTTACAGGAATGATTCTGGAATCAGCCGAAGCAAACCTCATGAGCTCTTCCCAGGTTTGATCTGTGGAATTGTCATCAACTACAATTAATTCCCAATGGCTGAAAGTTTGAGCTAGAATTGACTGAATGCACATTGCTAGGAAAGGTAAACCGTTCCTAACGGGCATTATTATCGAAACAAGATTTTCCATTAATCTGATTCCTTAAGAATTCTTTTGTTTATCTCTTTAACCAATTTTGGACCACTGTATATAAATCCAGTGTATATCTGAACAAGGCTTGCTCCTGCCTCCATTTTTTCCATAGCATCTTCAGGGGTATGAATACCGCCTACTCCGACAATTGGAAAAGCTTTATTGGATTTTTCTGACAAGTACTTAATAACTTCTGTGGATCTTTTTGTTAGCGGTTTGCCACTTAATCCTCCGTTCCCAATTTCCTTAAGCCTATCAGCGGAAGTAGCGAGACCTGAACGGTCTGTTGCCGTATTGGTTGCAATTACTCCAGCAATTTTAGTTGTTTTTATGATTTCAATAACTTCGTCTAATTCCTTGTCAGATCTATCCGGACCAATTTTTAATAGAATAGGTCGAGTTACTTTCATTTCTGAAACAATTCCTTGTAGCTGCAAAAGAAGGCTAATCAAGAAGTCCTTATCGTTTAATCTTGCCGTACTTCCAACATTAGGACAGCTAACATTGATTACAAAATAATCGACATAGGGATACAGTGCTTTAAAATTGAAGATGTAATCCTTTTCAGCATCCATTTCATCGGTTGCTGTATTCTTCCCAATATTACCACCGATTAACACACGTTTTTTATTTTTCACAAGCCGAGTAACGACCGCACTTACACCATCATTATTGAATCCCATTCTGTTAATAAGCCCTTCGTCAATGGGCAGTCTGAATAGTCTTTTTTTCGGATTGCCAGTTTGTGCTTTTGGCGTTACTGTGCCAATTTCAATGAAACCAAAGCCGAAATTTCCAAGTTGATTATATAATCGGGCATTTTTGTCGAAGCCAGCAGCAAGGCCAACCGGATTATTGAATGTTAAGCCAAACAATTCTCTTTTAAGTTTCGAATTTCTAACACAAAAGATCTGTCTATTTAATGGGCTAACGCCAGGTATGTAGTGTAAAAGTTTTATGAAAGAAAATACGAAATGATGGATTTTCTCGGCATCGAATAAGAAGAAGATAGGCTTTAGAAAATATTTGTACATCTTCCTTTTTTGGCTTCCAAAGATAGGTAAAACAGTAGCAAATCAAGTTTGATTGTAAAGAATTCCAAAAAGAGCGGGATGTTGTAATAAGAAATTCAAATAACTCCATTAGTTTTGTTGAACTTAAAAAATTTAGTCATGCGATTAGCACAGCTTGCCCGACAGCTTAATGAAAAGACCTTCACCGTTAGAGAAAAACTATCGGAAAAGTTCGAGATTGATTTTGAAAAAGGACCCAATTCAAAATTAAACGACGAACATGTAGAGTACATCAAAGACCTTTTGGAGCCCAAGCCTACTGCGCCCGTTCAGGTAGATGAATCAAAAGCTTCGGTTAGTGTAATTATTGAAGAAGAAAAAGAAGATGTAGTTTCGGAAGAACAGATTGTTGTGAATGATCCAATTGTTGAGTTAACACCTCCTCTTAGTGAACCTGTTATTCAATCTGTTGGTGAAGTAATAGGCGAGACTCAGGAAATTGTTGATGAAAATACTAATAAGGAGGATGCCGAATTAATCAAAGCCCCTAAAATCAAATTAGAAGGTTTAAAAATAATTGACAAGATTGATTTGCCCGAGCCTAAGTTAAAAGAAACGGTAAAGGAAGATGAAAAACAAGAGGTAAAAGAAAAACAACCCAGACGAGAACGACCAAAGCATAAAACTAATCACAAAAGGCGCGAAGTAGTCAATAAGGAAAAAGTGGTTAGCAAAAGACCTAAAGAAACTATTAACAGAGGCCCTTCAATGAAGGAACTCCAACAGCAAAAATTAGAGAAATCCTACAAGCCCAAGACGAAACAAGTTAAAGGAAAGAAAAAGAAAGCAATTAAGAAAAAAGCTACTGCTAATGCTCCTGTTGTCGAAGTTCAAGAGATAGTTGAAATAACTAATCCGAAGAAGACCCTTATTGGAAAGTTTTGGTGGTGGCTAACCAATGGGTAGCCACTACGACAAGGTAACGACTAGATCTTCGGCATTAACCATCGTTCCTTCCTTTAATATAATTGATTTGATTGCACCATTTTCCTTTGCAGTTATAGTTGTTTCCATTTTCATTGCTTCAATAACAAATATGGGATCGTTTTTCTTCAATGCCTGCCCCTTTTTTACAAAAACTTTGGAAAGTAAACCTTGTAATGGCGCGCCTACATGACTGCTGTCATTGGAATCCACTTTTACGTGTTCAACTTTTTCAATATTGAGGGATTTATCTAAAATCTCGATATTTCGAGTCTGTCCATTGACTTTAAAAAAGATGGTCCTGTACCCTTCTCCGTTTGGATGTCCAATTGAAAGCAATTGAATAATAACCGTTTTCCCTGGAGCGATTTCAATAATGGTTTCCTCTCCCAACTCCATTCCGTAGTAGAAATTCTTAGTTGGAATCACCGCTACATTATCATATTTCTTGAACATCTGAAACACCTGATCAAAGACTTTTGGATACAATTTGTAGGAAAGAAAATCCTCGAACTCAATTGTTCTGGCAAACCCTTTTTGGTACTTCTTCTTAAAACTCGCAAATTCCTCATCAAAATTAACGGGTTCCAAATGTTGATTCGGCCTTTCTTTAATTGATTTTTTATCTTTTAAAATT
>JABJPZ010000204.1 GCA_018663635.1 Crocinitomicaceae bacterium | reverse complement strand
GGAGTTGTTGAAGGGGATTCTGTAAGGATAGCTTTAAAAGGAACCATACTAACGGAATTTGACGGAATGATGCAATTAGATTCTGTTGACGTAGACGTCAATATAGTCAGACAATCAACGGGTCATACTGTTGAGCCTAAAATCGTTAGTATTGGTGATATTAACAATTCCATTCAAGCACAACTTGTTAAATTAGAAGGAGTAGAGTTTTCGGGAATGGATGTTGGGGGAACCTGGGCTGATGGAGATAATCAAGCTTCATTAAATCGAATTTTAGTTAATTGTTCTGGTGGTGAGGTGATTGTTAGAACAAGTGGATATGCCAATTTTGCTAATGAAATTATTCCTAGTTCAAGTGGGTCGATAATTGGTGTAGTCGGACAATATAATACAGATATGCAATTATATATCCGAACACCAGATGAAGCAGACATGAATGATCCACGGTGCACTGCCTCCTATTTTTTATATAAAGACTTTGACGATGGTTCAATCGTTTCTGGAGGATGGGGAAGTTTTTGGAATGGAACTTCAACTTCAGAGAATTGGGGAGAGTGGGGAATTTTTGGTGGAGATGTTGCTGCTGCCAGCAATTTTGACATTAGTGTTTTTACAAATTATATGTGTGATAGCTGGCTGGTTTCGCCGTCAATTAATTTGTCCTCATCAACAGCTCCTTATTTGACATTTGACAATGTAGTTCGATACTCTGGCTCAGGCTTGGAGCTATATGTTTCTACCGATTATGATGGTGTAAGTAACCCATCATTACAAGGGACCTGGAATAACATAACTTCATCGGTTCCTAATTGGGATGTTGCCTCTGGTGACTGGAACTTTGTGCCGAGTGGAAATGTGGACCTTACCCCATATAGTTCTTCCAATACGTATATTGCTTTCAAATACATTGGATCCAATTCGGATGGTGCGACATGGGAAATTGATAATATAATTGTTCAAGAATAATTGAGCTCAAAAAAGGAATTTAAATAGTGAAAAAGGGTGTATTAATAAGTTTAGCAGTTTTTATATTTCTTGGGTGCAAGCGGGAATACGATAATCCGCCGATGTCAAATATTCCGGTTGGAGAAGCAATTACCATTGCCGAGATGAAAGCATTGGATTATCCACATAAATTTGTCGGAGACTCAAGTCTTTATGCTGTTGTTACGATGGATGAATCTTCAGGGAATTTGTACAAAAATATTTTTGTGCAAGATGCCACTGGCGCAATAAACGTGCGACTTTTTTCTAGTGGTAGTTTAACTGAAGGAGATTCGATTAGAATTTATCTTAAAAATACCGTTCTTGGTCAATATACAGGTATGATTCAACTCGATTCAGTAGATACGGATTTGAATGTAATCAAGATTGAAAATAACAGAAATATAATTCCTCAAGTCGTTAAAATTAATGAGATAGACCAAACCATGCAATCTAGATTGGTTAGAATTGATTCTGCGGAATTTATAAGTGCTAGTGCTGGTCAATCCTGGGCGGATGGTGTGAATCAAGCTTCCATTGACCGAGTGCTCACTAACTGCAGTGAAACGGATGAGATAATTATTCGATCAAGTGGATATGCTAACTTTGCAGATGATTTAACGCCTACTGGGAATGGAGAAATTACTGCAATTGTAACGCAGTTTAATACGACCATGCAATTGATTATTAGGAATCCTTCAGAAGTAAATTTTAGTAATCCCAGATGCGGTGCTATTTATGTTTTATCCAAAGATTTTGAAGACGGTTCTTTAACATCAGGTGGTTGGACTACGTTTTGGTCTGGAACAACCGCAGGTGGAACCGACTGGGGTAGATTTGAGCTGTTTTCAAGCAGTGACAATGCGGCATCTGCTAGTAATTTTGATATCAGTACATTTACAAATTATGCAACAACATCTTGGTTCATCTCACCCGCAATGGATTTGAATAGTTTGGCGCCTGGGTTGCCGATTTTAACTTTTGATAATACCCATAGATACGCACCTGGAGCACAATTAGAATTATGGGTTAGTATGGATTATGATGGTATAAGTGATCCATCTTTGCAAGGCACTTGGACGAATCTGTCAGGAACAGTTAATTGGGACTTAGATGACACGGTTTGGGATTGGGTTACCAGTGGACCAATCGATTTGTCCGCGTTCAAATCTTCTAACACGTACATTGCGTTTAAGTACCAAGGGAGTAATATGGATGGTGCCACATGGGAGATTGATGACATAAACATAGAAAATCAGTAATTTTAAGAAACCTCAGAAACAATAATAATATCATGAAAACATTTTACACTGCGTTAATTACTTGTCTATTTTTTGGTGGAGTTTCTAGCCAAACCTATTTTTCAGATGATTTTGAACCAAGCACCGGTGCCGGTGGGTCTTTAACCAATAACAACGCTTGGACTACTCAAGTCGTTTCAGCATCCACTTCAGGATATGACTGGTATCACGATGATTTTAGTTCGGATGCGTTTGCCAGAGTGTCTAATTACAATTCTGGCACATCAACCAATGAAGCTATGGAAACGTGGCTAATTTCCCCCGTTATTGATTTGTCATCTGCATCGATGCCGGTTTTGTCATTTAATAATATGAAGCGTTTTTCGGGAACAGACATTAAAGTAAATCTATCCACTAATTATACAGGTTCTGGTGCGCCGTCAAGTGGAACTTGGACAGACATTACTAGTAATTGCACCATGGATGTGAATACAGGAAGTTGGTCTTTTGTGAGTTCTGGCGATGTTGATTTAACAGCTGATATTGCTGCTTCTCCATCAACTGTATTTTTAGCTTTTCAATACGTTGGTGGAACATCGGATGGAAGTACATATCAAATTGATGATGTGGTTATTCAAGAAGGACCAACATCAGTGCCTACTGTACCTATTTACGACATTCAATTTACAACTGCGCCTTCAGGAACTTCTCCATACGATGGTCAAAATGTGAATACAGGTGGTATTGTAACAGCGGTTGTTAACAGCGGTAGCGATATAGGTTATTTTATACAGAATGCTTCTGGCGCATGGAATGGAGTTTATGTAGATGATGCAGTAAATACCCCTTCAAGGGGAGATAGTGTCGTAATCAGTGGATTGGTTCAAGAGAATTTTTCGTTCACTCAACTTACAGCTTTGACTGCTTTCAACAATGTGTCAAGTGGTAATCCAGAACCCGCGGCGTCGGGGGTATCAACAGGAGCCGTAAATTCTGAAGATTACGAAAGTGTTTTGGTACAGACATCGGCTGCAACATGCACTAATCCGACTGTAGGATTTGGACAATGGGCAATATTTGATGGGTCTACCGATACATGCTTAGTAGATGACATTATTTATTCTTTCAGTCCTGCCCTTGGAAACTCCTATGATGTAACTGGTCCGGTTTGGTATTCTTACAGTGAGTATAAATTATTGCCTCGTGACGCAGCTGATATTGTTGGTGCATCGCTGGCTCAAACCATTTATAACATACAGTTCACGACTGATCCTGGAGGTTTCTCTCCATTAAATGGGGCGAATGTCTCGGGGGTAAAGGGAATTGTTACTGCAGAATCAAGTGGAGCTTTTAACACAAATGATAAAGGTTATTGGCTTCAAGATGGCTCAGGCCCCTGGCATGGCATATTTGTTTGGGATACAATCAACGTCGTTTCTATTGGAGATAGTGTAATTATTGATGGAAACGTTAACGAAAACTTCAACCAAACGATAATTCGTAATGTATCATCCTTTAACATTTTAAACGCTGGAAATACGCTTCCTTCGTCACCGGTCATTGCAACCGATAGTGTTAATAATGAAAAGTACGAAGGGGTGCTTATAACAACAGAATATGCGACATGTACAAACCCAAGCCTAGGTTTTGGACAATGGGAAATTAATGATGGTTCAGGTGCCGTATTAATTGACGATGTAATTTATTCTTATCCTTCTCCATTAAATGGAACGATGTATCGAGTTACTGGGCCTGTTTATTATTCTTTTTCTGAGTATAAAATTTTACCAAGAGCTGCTATAGATGTAGAAATATTCGCTTCAATTAATGAACAATCTGTTATTTCCAATTTGTATCCAAATCCTGCATCAGAGATGTTAGTTATTGAATTGACTACTTTGGGAGATTTACTGATTCTTGATATCACAGGCAAGGTCGTAAAAGAACAACATTTAGATGAAGGTAAGAATGCTGTTGAAATTGGTCAGCTATCAACTGGCACATACATTGCGAAAATAAAGGGGCGCTCCAATGCTACTATTTTCCATGTTTATTAATTAAAATAATAGTTGGAACGATTTCTTTTAATTTGTAGAAATCTGATGCCATAGAGGTGTAAAAAAAACAGATTCATTGAAATTTCTGGATCAAAGAAGGACCATAAGGTTGCAATTCATTAAATTCTTTAAGCTAAAAAATTACTTTTTAAAAGGCAACTTTTGTAATTTAGTACGTCATATATGCCAAATGATGAAATTAATTCAGACTTTAATGAGACATATTGCCTTAACTAT
>JABJPZ010000203.1 GCA_018663635.1 Crocinitomicaceae bacterium | reverse complement strand
TTCACGATATGATGCCTGGCACGGAAGAGGAATTGCTTAATGGCGTCACGGCAGGATATATTGGTTTTGATCCTACAGCAGATTCTTTACATATCGGTAATTTGGTTCAGGTAATGACATTGGTTCATTTTCAGCGATCCGGACATAAACCATATGCCCTTGTCGGAGGTGCAACAGGTATGGTTGGTGATCCTTCAGGTAAATCACAAGAAAGAAATTTGCTTGATGCGGAGACGCTTTTAATAAATCAAAAAGGGGTAACGTCTGAGTTAGAGAAATTTCTAGATTTTGATTGTGGAGAAAATGCTGCAGTTGTAGTGAACAACTATGATTGGTTTAAGAACATGACATTCTTAGACTTCATAAGGGATGCTGGTAAGCATCTTTCCATTAATTATATGTTAGCTAAAGATTCTGTTAAATCGAGACTTGAAACCGGTATGTCATTTACTGAATTCAGTTATCAGCTTGTTCAGGGATATGATTTTTATCATTTGAATAAGAGTCATAATTGTAAAATTCAATTAGGCGGTTCTGATCAGTGGGGCAATATTGTAACGGGTACGGAGTTGATTAGACGAATGGGTGGAGGTTCGGCATTTGCAGTTACCACGCCTTTAATCAAGAAAGCGGATGGAACAAAATTTGGTAAAACTGAAACAGGCGCTATATGGCTTAATAAGGATAAAACATCGGTACGAGACTTTTATCAATATTGGTTGAATGCTTCAGATGAAGATGTGCTTACGTACATTAAAATATTTTCTTTAAAAAGTCGCCAAGAAATTGAGTTGCTTATTGCTCAGCATCAAGAAGATCCAAGCAAAAAATTACTTCAAAAAGAATTGGGAAAGGAAATTACTCAACGGGTGCATTCCAAGGAAGAATATGAAGCTCTAGGTTTAGAGCTCAATATCATGTTTGATAGAGGTATTGGTAAAAATGAGTTGTCAGCCATGAATCAAATGGATTTTGAAAAAGCAATCGGATCTTTTGATCGAATGTTAGTTGAGGGTACAAATGATGTGGGTTTACTCGGTTTTTTGGCAGGGTCAACTGGAATCTACCCGTCTAATGGAGAGGCTAGAAGGGCGTTGCAAGGCAATGCGGTTGCTATCAACAAAGAAAAAATCACCTTAGACTATATCTTAAATGCGGATGATTGGCTTTTTGATAAATACATGCTGATTTCTAAAGGAAAAAAGAAGCATTTCGTAGTAGTCAAAGAATAAATTATAACGTGAGTTGTGAACATCCCCGAATATCAGAATAGTCAGTTCTTCCAAGTATTTCTACACCGTTTTTTTTTCTTTTCCCCAAATCTTGAGTCGCGATAAACGAACAAGAATAAAGATTGGCTAAGTCTATGATTGTAATGATTCCTTTGTTTAAGGAAGTATTCGTATACATCGGACTTGTATTTTCACGAAACCCGATTCGTAGCCAGGCTGGGCAATGAAAAATCCCATCACCTTTAGAATAAGCCTGAGAAAGTAATTCGGTCATGCCATATTCCGAGTGCACTGCTTTAATTCCAAATGAGTTGCTAAGCTTCGCATGAACTTCCGAACGAATCATCTCAGTCTTGCGGCCTTTCATTCCTCCGGTTTCCATAATAATAATCTTTTTTAGGTCCATTGGGTATTTCTCCGAGAAATCGAGAAGTGCGTATGTAACACCAATTAGAAGGGTAGGAATTCCATTTTCATTGCTATTTTCTAACACCATTTTTAGACCGGCATCATTGTTTAGATAAAAATTTGAACTGGAAAATTGACTTCGTTCAATCAATTTTTCTACCATGTAGACTAAACTAGAATCACCTTGCTCTTGATACGAAGGCAATAGGCCTATAATTAAGAAATCTTTAGGGTCACCGTAGAATTGCTTAAATCCTGATAGGAACGATCGCTCATAAAGACTTGGGTCTGCCACATGGTGCTGGCTTTTCCCTAAATTCCCAGTGCCGCTACTTTTGAAAACTAATTTAGCTTCCAAAGAATTTGTAATTACCTTTTGTGTCTTGAATAACTCAATTGGCAGAAAGGGGATTTCTTCTATTGCATTAATTTCTAGGTGATTTTTCCCTAATAAATGCAGAAATTTCTTGTATACGGTACAGTTTTCAGCTTGAAAATGAAATATTTTCAAGGCTTTTTCGTTGAAATCAACAGTTGATTTAATTTGAAATATTTCGTCTATATTGACCGGTAAAGTCGTCATTTTTAAATTTATGTAATAATTTTACACTTATGACATCATTAGGGAAAATTGCCGTTATCTGTTTTGTATTAGCTGTTGTTCTTGTATCCTGTTTGAAACCTCAGCAGTTTCCGCCGGAACCTGAGATTAGTTTTAAAGAGTTTTTAATCATGTCAGACTCTGCTAAATTAACCATTACATTTCAAGATGGTGATGGGGATGTTGGATTAAATGATGCCGACACATTGCCACCTTACGATACTTCAAGTATTTACCATTTTAATTTGTTTGCTCAATATTGGGAAAAGGATGATGCATTAGGTTGGGTTCAGGGGACTGATTTTTTAGGCAACCCTATTGAGTTTCAATACAGAACACCTATCATTACACCGACAGGCCAGAATAAAGCGTTGAAAGGAGAAATAGAAATGACCCTCGAGCCTTTTTATTATAATCTCGGGTCGAGTCAATCCGACACCATTATGTATAAAATCATGCTAGTGGACAGAGCGTTAAATGAGAGTAATTGGGCCGAATCTACACCAATAATTAGATAAGTTTAAATTTTACCTGCTACTGCTTCAGACACATTGATTACGTGGTCTCCGACTTTCTCGAGTGAAGAGAAAAGATCACTATAAATCATCCCGCTATTCATATTATAATCTTCTTTCTGCATACTTTCCAGATGTTCTTTTCTAATTTCATTTCTGTAACGGTTGATTTCTATTTCTTGGGCAATGGCATCGTCCATCTTAATTGAACCATATTCGGCGTTTAAATTTTTAGACATAATTTCAAAAGAATCATCAATTCTATTCATCAATTTTTCAAGACGCTCTCTTTGTTCAGGAGAAAACCAAACCTTTTCATCGTTCTTTCTTTCGATACCCTTACTCATTTGGTAATAAATATCACCAATTCTTTCGAGGTCGTTAGCAATACTTAACATCCCACGGATTTTAATAGATGCTTCTGAAGTAA
>JABJPZ010000202.1 GCA_018663635.1 Crocinitomicaceae bacterium | reverse complement strand
GCTGAAACGATTGTTTTAGCTCAAGACCCAACTGGAAAAGCAATTGGTCCTCGAGTGGCAGCAAGATTAGGTGCCGGTCATGTTTCAAGTGCAGTTGACATTCCTGACACATCCAATGGGTTTGTTGTAAAGACAAATGTGTTTTCTGGAAAAGCATTTGCACATGTTGCGGTGAACACATCTAAAAGAGTAATTGCGTATACGCCCAATTCATTGCCCATTAATTCTGAGGAATCTACTGCTGAAGTACTCGAATTTTCTCCTGATATAAGTGCTGGCGGAATCACTGTTAAGGAAAGGAAATTACAAGAAGGCAGCGTGGCTCCATTACCCGAAGCAGAACTTGTTGTTTCAGCAGGTAGAGGGTTGAAAGGCCCCGAAAATTGGGGTATTGTAGAAGATCTTGCGAGTTCTTTAGGTGCCACTACAGCGTGCTCAAGACCGGTAGCTGATATTGGTTGGAGACCTCATCACGAGCATGTTGGTCAAACGGGCATAGCAATTAGGCCAAATTTGTATATCGCTGCGGGTATTTCTGGTGCTATTCAACATCTTGCTGGAGTTAACGGATCAAAAACCATTGTTGTAATCAATACAGATCCTGAAGCTCCCTTTTTCAAAGCTGCAGATTATGGGATTGTTGGTGATGCTTTCGAAGTGCTTCCAAAATTAACTGAAGCCATTAAAAAGTTTAAGGCTTCCAATAATTAAATTACCAACCTCTTTTGAGGTTCACTAATTAAATGTTATTTTCGTAATGATTAGTTGGGAAGCTTTAGGCTTCCCAACTTGTTTTTATTCTGATGGAAAAGATTCAGTTGGATATTGTGGGTTTATCTTATAGTCAAACCCAATCTGGAGCCTACGCCCTGGTGTTGTGCGAAACGGAAGGACAAAGAAGACTACCAATAATCATTGGTGGATTCGAGGCGCAAGCAATTGCGATTGAGCTGGAAAGTATGCAACCAAGCAGACCACTTACTCATGATCTATTTAAAAGCTTTGCAACAGAATTTGAAATTGAAGTTACAGAAGTAATTATTTACAACTTAGTAGAAGGAATCTTTTTTGCCAAAATCATGTGTCTTCAAAATGGAAGGGAAGTTAAAATAGACTCTCGCACCTCAGATGCAATTGCATTGGCAGTTCGTTTTAATTGTCCCATTTACACGTTTGAATTTATCCTAGGCACCGCGGGTGTAGTGGTTGAAGATCAGGAAAACGAGGACCTTTCAGAGAACGATGTTTCTATGGAAGAATTGGTGACGAGTAAAGAAAGTATAGAATCGATCAGTTTGGATGACCTGGAAAGCCAGCTGAAAGAAGCAATCGCCAACGAGGACTATGAAAATGCTTCAAGAATTAGAGACGAGATCGACAGAAGGAAATCGCAATAATGAGTCAACTAAGCAAATACTTAGTTTTAGCACTTTTGGCACTTAGCCTTGGCTCTTGTGTTGATCAACCCAGTATAGATTCAAAAATTCAGCGCGAATGGCAAATGGAAAGTTGGATGTCTCTAGACAACCAACACCAGCAAGTAATAAAAGCAGCGCAACCGCTATTTTGGATATTTTCTAAAAATGATGGATCTGGACAGCAGTATTTTCATCGCTCAATATCTGTAAATGACACCAGTTTTGGGAAATGGGCTGTTCAAGGTGATTCTATTTTATTACTGGATCAGTTTCCGCAAGAAAAGCTTGCCCATAGTATTAGCACCCACTTCAATAATATCGGTGAATCATCTATTTCATTGCATGACAGCGCCGGCTTTAAAATGGGCAATATTGATGAAAATGGAAATTATGTGCCGAGTGGCAAAAGAACTACTTATCGTATTCTAAGCCTGACTGATAACGCAATGCATCTACAAGATGAATCCACAGTTTATCATTTGAGTTATTCTAGCCCTCCAGTTACGAGTTTTATTTCTTTTACAACCATATTAAGAGGTTTACTGGGCTTAGCTTTTTTATTACTTGTAGCCTACCTATGTTCAGCTAACAAGAAATCAATTAATTGGAACCTTGTTTTGAAAGGTGTTGTTTTACAACTTCTCATAGCCATTTTGGTTTTGAAGGTTCCTTATGTAGACCTTATATTTGAAAATATTGCAGGTTTTTTCACTAAAGTAATTGACTTTGCAAGAGTTGGTGTAAATTTTGTCTTTGGACAATTCGGGTCTGATCCTCAAGAAGTCCAATCACCATTGATGACCTTTGCTGTCGTCATTTTACCTACAATTATTTTCTTTTCTGCGTTAATGAGTCTATTTTATTATTGGGGAATATTGCAAAAAATTGTTTTTGCATTTGCTTGGGTAATGAAGAAATTCATGAAACTTTCTGGTGCAGAAAGTCTTGCTGCCGCTGGAAATGTCTTTTTAGGACAAACAGAATCTCCCTTACTGGTTCGACCATATTTATTGGGTATGACAAAATCAGAAATGATGTGTCTTATGACGGGTGGTATGGCCACCATAGCCGGTGGAGTTTTAGCAGCTTATATTGGATTTTTAGGCAATGGAGATCCCGCTCAGGAAATATTTTATGCCAAACATTTACTTACGGCTTCCATCATCTCTGCCCCAGCGGCAATCGTAGCAGCCAAAATGCTTATTCCGGAGACACAAGAAGTGAATCAAGATCTTCGTATTTCAAAAGAGAAAATCGGAACCAATGCCTTGGAAGCTATTTCAAACGGAACTACAGACGGATTAAAACTAGCAGTTAATGTTGGAGCTATGCTAATCGTTTTTCTTTCGTTGATGGCGATGGCTAATTTTATTCTTGGTAAAGCAGGCTCTATTGGTGACTTAAATGGATTCATTGCTGAAAACACGTCCTATGATGCTTTGTCTTTTGAAATGATTCTAGGTTACTTATGCGGTCCAATTATGTGGGTTTTAGGTGTTGAATCTGCAGATATGTGGGCCCTCGGAGAACTGTTGGGAACCAAAACAATTTTGAACGAATTCGTTGCTTATAAAAGTCTAGGTGACATGAAAAATGCAGCTGCTATTTCAGAACGATCAACCATAATGGCAACGTACATGCTTTGTGGGTTTGCTAATTTTGCTTCCATTGGAATTCAAATCGGAGGAATTGGTGCACTTGTTCCAAGCAGAAAGGGATTGCTCTCTTCCCTTGGCTTTAGGGCATTAATTGGTGGAACCATTGCTTGCTTGCTTACCATGGTAGTAGTTGGCATGATCATCTAATTCTAATTTTCTGTCAACGATTTTCTCGTGCCCCCCTTTTATTAACTTACTACTCAATTTTTCCACCTTTCGAAATTTTCCCCAACAAATAAACTTACTTTTGATTGATGTAATTTTTTAACCAAAGTATGCAGCAGTATCTAGATTTATTAAGTCATGTTCTTCAAAATGGAGAACAAAAAGGAGATAGAACCGGCACTGGAACAAGAAGTCTTTTCGGTTACCAAATGAGGTTTGATCTATCTGCAGGTTTCCCCATGCTGACCACAAAAAAATTACATTTAAAATCAATCGTTCACGAATTGCTTTGGTTTATAAAAGGCGATACAAACATCGCTTACCTCCAAGAAAATGGCGTTAAAATTTGGGATGGATGGGCAGATGAAAAAGGAGATTTAGGCCCGGTTTATGGTCACCAATGGCGCAACTGGAACTCCGAAGGAATTGATCAGCTAGAACTCGCAATTGACGCTATAAAAAACAATCCTAATAGCCGAAGAATTATCATTTCTGCATGGAATCCAAGTGTATTGCCCGATACCTCAATTAGCTTTTCTGAAAACGTTGCTAACGGAAAAGCTGCATTGCCTCCTTGTCACGCATTTTTTCAGTTTTACGTTAGTAAAGGAAAATTGAGCTGTCAGCTCTATCAAAGGTCGGCCGATACTTTTCTTGGGGTTCCTTTTAACATCGCTAGTTATGCGCTACTCACCCTGATGGTTGCACAAGTTTGCGATTTGACACCTGGAGATTTCGTACATACTTTTGGAGATGTTCATTTGTACAACAATCATATTGAACAAGCAGAATTACAACTTACCAGGACGCCAAAAGCCCTGCCGAAAATGATTATTAACCCAAGTATTAATTCAATTTTGGATTTCACTTATGACGATTTCAATTTAATAGAATACGATCCACATTCTCACATTAAAGCAGCAGTTTCAATATAATGAATAATAGTCGCGTAAGTCTGATTGCTGCTGTAGCAGAAAATGGAGTAATTGGCCGTAATAACGACCTTATCTGGCACCTTCCTGGTGATATGAATTTCTTTCGTACAACAACTACGGGACACCATGTTATTATGGGTAGAAAAAATTATGAGTCTATCCCAGAAAAATACCGTCCGTTGGTAAACAGAACTAACATTATCGTTACAAGAAATAAAAATTATAGTGCGGACAATTGCTTAATATTCCATTCTCTTAAAGATGCCATAGACCACGCATTAAATGCAGGTGACGAAGAGCCTTTTATCATTGGCGGTGGGCAAATTTATCAACTGGCATTAGAAAATAATTTTATTGAACGCATGTATTTAACCCATGTGCACGAATCATTTGATGGAGATACTTTTTTTCCTGAATTTGATGAAGATCAATGGAATTTGACCTCAGTTAAGATGAATGAAGCGGATAGTAAAAACATACATCCATTTACAATTAGTGTATACGACAAAAAATAATTTCTCAATTCGTATCTTTATCAAAAGCTCATTTAATGAAAGTTATCTTACCCTGCATCATTGCTATAAGTATTTGTGCTATTCAATGCAAAAAGGAAGTCCCTGAGACAAGTACTGCATGTGAATCCGGCACTACAAATCAAAATGCTTCAGACACCTGCAATTTACACCCTGAGCTGTGTAACAAAAAATTTAATGAGGTATCTTTTTTGATGACTCACAATGCACATGCTGACCTTACGGACTTTAGTAGTTTAGCGGCTAATCAAGACGGAGATATTACTGCTCAGCTTAATGCAGGTGTTCGAGGTATTGGCATTAAAGTATACAATACAACAGGCAGTTCAACAGCTTGGTTATTTTGCTCTGGTGCACCTGACAATTTATACGTTTATCATGGAGATCCTACGTTAGGATGCGAAACATTCGAAAGTGTTCTAATGGAAATCAAAGCTTTTTATGAAGCCAATCCAAAGGAAGTCATTCCAATTACGATTGAAGGCGATGCACCTCCATCGGAGGTAATGAACGCATTTATAAACGCTGGAATGGATACCTACATGTATGAACAAGACTTTAATTTACCTTGGCCAACGCTGCAAACCCTAATTAATGAAAATAAACGCTTGGTCGTTTTTATGGATGACGGTACCGATACCGATACCTATCCTAAAATACATGACATGTATAATTTTATCTATGATACCGATTACGATCATCAGAGTTCAAGCACATTCGATTGTGAAAAATTTAGGGGTAATCACACAGAAGGAAGCTTATTCACCTTAAATCATTTTATTACTGACATTACACCGCAACAAGATGATGCAGCCATTATCAATGATGTCAGCTACTTGCTACCCAGAGCGCGATCATGTTGGGTATATAACAATCATATTCCGAATTTCGTAATGATTGATTTTTGGAATACCAGTAATCCTTTACAAAGTATTGATAGCCTAAACTTAAATGGTCTTTAACGCAAGACATCCATTCTCTCCGAATCCAATCGCAATAAAATAAATAATAAGATCGTAAACCCTATTATGGATGACCCGCCGTAACTAAAAAACGGCAATGGTATACCAACAACAGGAACAACACCAATCACCATTCCTATATTAATCAAAAAGTGAAAAAAGAAAATGCAAGCAGTACAATAGCCAAAAATTCTTGTGAACTGAGATTTCTGTCGTTCGGCAATAATAATAATCCGAACCATCATTGCCATATATAAAATCAGAAAAACCACACTTCCAATAAAACCCCATTCCTCGCCCCATCCACAAAAGATAAAATCTGTACTTTGTTCTGGTACCTGATTGAATTGATCGTTGGAAAGTGTCGCATGTCCATAGCCCTTCCCGGTGAATCCACCAGAAGCAATAGCGGCCATACTTTGTGCCTGATTGTAACCTACGCCTGTTTTATCATCGATTAAACCGAGGATAACATCAAATCTATCCCGGTGTCTATCGTTAAAAACATTCTTATGCATTACCAATGTCCCGGCAGAAATAACAATAACGATAGCAAAAACAACAGCTGTTTGTATATAAAATTTTCTACGAAATCGTTTCCTTACCACTTTTTTAATGATAAAAACGGAACCCAAACATAGTAAAGCCGCGAAACCGATTAGAATTCCAGGTCCCTGGAACAAACCAAAAAAAGCAACAGAATCCCTCAAGAATATACTCATAACTGCTACAATTGCTATAAGTAATCCCAGCAGTAAAATAATTCCTGACATTCCCTCTCGATACATTACTAACAAGAACGAAACGAAAACCAATACTGTACCTGGATCGGGCTGCAGCGTAATTAACAAACTCGGTAATGCCAATAAGGCAACCGCATAAAGTCGTGTTTTATTATCAGTCAATTTTCGATTTGGCGAGCTCAATAATTTTGCAAATGCCAGCGCCGTGGCAAACTTGGCTAATTCAGAAGGTTGCAGTGAGAATCCGCCAATTTTAAACCACGAATGAGCACCTTTTATGGCAGGAGTAAATAAAACCAAAATCAGTAATAAAATTATTATACCATAAATGTGGTAAGCATAGGTGGTGAAAAATTTACCCTCAAGAAGTAGAATCAATAAACCCACAAAAAAGGAAACTCCGATATACATTGCTTGTTTCCCATATTCTTTTTGCATTGAGAATAGGGATGGGAATTCTTCACTATATGCAGATGAATAGATAGTTAATAACCCCAGTAACGCAAAAGCACTAAACATCAAAAGCAAAGGGTTATCAATTCGCTTTGGAAAAATTTGAATACTATTGGATGACCGCATGCTTATTTAGTATTACTGACTTTAATGCTCTTTGTTCTTTAAGAATTGATCTTTCTTTTCGCTCTGTAACCAAATAGCCTGTGTCTCTTAAATATTTCTCCATCATTAAACTAGCGATTGGAGCAGCCCAAGTGCCTCCCCAGGTGCCAAACTCAACATAAACAGCAATCGCAATTTTTGGATTCTCTCTTGGTGCAAAAGCGATAAAAACAGAATGGTCATTAAAAGACTTATTCTCCACTGTTCCTGTTTTTCCACAAACTTTTACTGAATCAATTTGAGCTCTTCTCGCAGTCCCATTCTGCACAACATCCTCCATTGCAGCTATTACAGGCGAGAAATAAGCGGCTTCAACTGCTGTATAATTTCGCGTTTTATATTCTTGCTTTTTATCGCCATTTTTACCTATTCCTTTCACAAAATGGGGCGTATAATACCATCCCTTATTGGCAATAATAGCTGCTAAATTTGCCATTTGGATGGGAGCAACACCAATTTCTCCCTCCCCTATTGCGTTAGAATATATCATACTGAAGGCCCATTTATTTTTACCATAAGCCTTATTCGAAGGAAATTCGTTATCGTAATAATTCGTATCCGGCACATTTCCTGATTTGATACCAGGTATGTCTGTATGTAAAACGGCTCCTAATCCAAAGGATTTGATCGCACTTTCCCATTTTGTCAAACCAATGCGGCTATCTATAAAATGACTTTTATGTTCGCCTCTTAACAACAGTCTTCTGTACACGTTATAGAAATACGGATTACAAGAATGCTGTATCGCAATTTTCACATTTGAGGGATGTGGGTGGTTGTGACAATTCATTGGCACTTTTGTGCACGAAAAGCCCGTTGTGGAATCTATCACTCCGGCCTGCATCGCAACTAAAGCCTGTACTAATTTAAAAATCGACCCTGGACGATACGTGTCGTTATAGATTGCCTTATTTTTTGATGTTTGCAAGGTGTCTTTTGGATTGAAAATGCTATCGTAATTTCTTCGCAATCCATCACCAGAAAATAGATTAGGATCATATGATGGCGCACTTACCATACTTAATATCTCACCCGTAGCAGGTTCTATCGCTACTATACTACCAATTTTGTTCGCCATTAATCGCTCTCCATACTCCTGCAGGCTAGCGTCAAGTGTAAGTGTAATATTATTGCCTGCAATCGCTGTATCGTATTTTACCAGCTGTTTTTCCTGTCCTTTATTGTCTTTCAATATTTGCCGAAATCCTATTAGTCCTCTTAGCTCCTCCTCATAGGTTTTTTCGATACCCGCCCTGCCAACAAAATCCTGCTCTCTATAATAATTGAGCGTATCCCGATCTAATTGTGGACGCTGAATAATACCTGTAAATCCTAAAATATGCGCACCAATGGGCTGTGGATATACCCTTTTATTAGACTCAATAAAAACAAACGCTTCACTTTCTACCAATTGTTGCTGCATCGCTTCCATTTGGTTAATTGACAGGCCTGAAATAGCTTTTTGCGGGACGAGACGTTCCATGCCCTTTACCTCCAATACATTTCGTAATTCGGAAAACGAAAGATTCAATAACTTACATACCTGAACAGAATCTTCGTTCTTGAATTTTGTTGGTATCATGCAAAGGTCATAACTTTTCTCATTGCCCACCAAAACAACTCCATTTCGATCAAAAATATTTCCCCGATCAGGTAAAATTCTGAGGCTTCGTTGACTCACCGTAATTGCCCAATTCTTATGTTCTTCGTCTAAAATTTGAATATAAAACAATCGGAAAATGTAAATCACTCCAATTAAAATGAAAATGGCGAGAATGACGAATTTTCTATTTTGAACGTTATCCATTTTCCTTTTTAGCTCT
>JABJPZ010000201.1 GCA_018663635.1 Crocinitomicaceae bacterium | reverse complement strand
TGCAGCGCACACTGACTGATAAACAACACCATTTGGATCAAATCGACTAGTTCCCCCATCCGTATGTTCCGATGTTCCAGCGTCACCCAAAAAAGTTGCATAAAGCCGTGCATCAGCATCTTGTTCTAAAACGAAAAAGTAAAAATCATTACCATCGGTAGTCGATTGTTGAGCGTCCATGGTTACAAGCATGTCAGTTGTGCTTCCTCCCGCAAATGGATTATATGCCCCACTTGATGCGGCGCTATTAAATCCACCACCCCAACCTGAAACATAGACATTCTCACAATTGTCAACTAAAAATGCAGTTGGAGATATATCGATAGCTCGAGAAGGTGGTGGACCAGAAAGAGAACTCGAACCAAAAACAGTACTGTAAATCGAAGTTGTTAAATCACTTGATAGTTTATGTATGAACTGTGCACTACTCGCTTCAGAATAAGCGGCATTGAAAACTGGATAAGAGCCCAAAGTTTGACCTGTAATATATACATCTCCGTCATTATCCGTTTCTAATATAAATCCCTGATCATACTCTGAAGTACCAATGTAGGTTTTATTTAAGTGTGCGCCAGTAGCGCCATTAAAGCTAGCAATGTAACCATCCCAAATACCTCCAAACGACGGATTTAATGATCCCGGGTCAGCGCCAATGTCAGTGCTTGTAGTTCCTCCCGAAACATAAACGGTGCCTGAAGGCGCAATACGCACAGAGTATCCAGCATCCGAACCAGTACCACCTAGATATGTAGCCCAATTAAGTGCACTTAAATTACTATTCATTTTAAAAACTACAGCATCTTGAAAACCAAAACCTGCACCACCATTTACAATGGATCCATCTGTAACTGGAAAATCACTTGAGTACAATGAAGTTGCGACATACACATTTCCAGCATCATCAAGGACCAGTTCGCCGCGTCCTTGGTCAGCATAGTTGTATACCATTGCTTCATTTAATCCTTCATTATCCGTTCCTCCAACAAAAGTTGAATTAATAATGCTTCCAGAATTGTCAAAAGTGGTGATGGAAATATCACACCCACTCGCATAATTGTACCCCCACATATTGGCAGCCGTTCCGGCCCAACCACCATTAAAAACTTCATTATACGCACCAGTAGTTGTTGGAAAATTCGCGGATCCCGTTGAGCCCAATAAGACCAACTGGTCACTTGAATTAGTAACCATACTATGGGGCATTTCATTATCGGTACCCCCAACATAAGTGCTGTAAAGCAAATTGGCACCTGTTGGGTCAAATTTGCTAATCGCAATATCAAAATTACCGCCGACAAAAGTAGTTGATTCAGCCCCAAGAGTGGTTGGATAGCCCGTTCCGAAAGCAATTCCTGCAGCGTACAGGTTTCCTTGAGAATCATAGGTAGCTGTAAACCCCCAATTATCCGCTGTAGAACCAGAAAGCGTAGAAAATATCCAGACTGGATCAATGATTAGCTCCTTAGAGTTATCGTATCCACTAGGGAATTCAAAACTAAGTTGATTCCCTGTTAACTTAAACTTAGAGTCAATTTCTATTCTTTGGCCATTAATTTCTTGATAAGAAGTTGGGCTCATTTCCTTTACTTCGCCATTAGATAATTTAACCAGTAAGTCTCCGTTGGTTAACAATGAAATTGACTCAACACCGTCGTATTCGATCACAATATCATTAGGGTTTGCACCTGGAGCAACAATGAAGTCGTACTTCATGTTTTTCAGAGCGGTGTATATTTCCATATCAATACCCGGATACAAATCTTGGTATTGCACCATCCGATAGGATTTTACCATCGACGCCCATTTCCTGGCATTTTTTCCAATGGAATAATTGGTGTACCCTGGAAGCTCATCAGATGCTGATATTTTAGGATATTCATTCGCTCCCTGAAAAATCATTGAATAAGCATGCATACGCATGACTTCACCACTTGGTGAATATTCTCCTCTTTGATTAATTTTTGGATCTGTAGGATCTAAGTCAGTTTCCGAAAGTTTAGCTGCACCATGCCTCTTGTTGTATAGATCGTCTAATTGTGTCGGATCGTACATATTAAAGGTAAATCGATCCCTTTCTAGAAACATATCTCCTAAATGTAAATTGTTGTGATAAAGAACTTTAGAGTTCAATTGCCCCTTATTCTCTGTAAATTTAAAAGTAACGTCACTATGGGCAAAAGAAACATTAGCGCACACCAAAAAAAGCAATACAGTTAGCTTATTTTTCTTTCATCAACTATTTATCGTTTATCAATAGACTACGTCTATTGCAAGTATAGACTCAATTTAGTAAAAAAGAGTTGCATTACACCCCCCCAAATTCCATTAAAAATGATTTTAAAAATGGCTGTAGGTCACCGTCAAGCACTTTGTCAGGATCATTTACTGTGAAATTGGTTCGATGATCTTTAACTCTACGGTCATCTAAAACGTAACTTCTTATCTGAGATCCCCATTCAATTTTTTTCTTTCCTGCTTCTATTTCATCTCTGGACTCTTGCCGTTTTCTTATCTCAATTTCATACAACTGTGACTTCAACAATTGCATTGCCTTTTCTCTATTACCGAGCTGGGATCTAGTTTCTGTATTCTCAATGACAATTCCCGAAGGTGCATGTTTCAATCGTACACCTGTTTCCACTTTATTTACATTTTGCCCTCCAGCACCACCACTTCTAAATGTATCCCAGCTAATATCGGCAGGATTGATTTTGATATCAATCGTGTCATCAACCGACGGATATACATAAACAGACACAAACGAAGTCATCCGTTTTCCTTGAGAATTAAACGGGCTAACCCTAACCAGTCTATGCACACCATTCTCTCCTTTTAAATAGCCAAATGCAAAATCTCCCTCGAATTCAAGAGTAACCGTTTTTATTCCTGCAACATCGCCTGCCTGATAATTAAGCTCTTTTATTTTATACCCATGCTTTTCTCCCCACATGATATACATTCTTAACAGCATAGAACCCCAGTCACAACTTTCTGTACCACCGGCCCCTGCTGTTATTTGCAAAACTGCGTTCAAGCTGTCTTCTTCAGCAGAGAGCATATTTTTAAACTCGAGCTCTTCAATAGCTAAAACCAACACATCAACAAGGTCATTAATCTCCTCTTCTGTCGCTTCTCCTTCTTTGTGAAATTCGATGAGTACATTCAGGTCGTCCATCGATGTCTTCACATCAGAAAAAGACGTTGTCCAAAACTTTTTTTGCTTTATTTTTTTCAAAAGAAGCTCTGCTTCTTTTGGCTGATCCCAAAAATTAGGATCTTGAGACTTGAGTTCTTCCTCTTCAATTTCCATCAACTTTTGGTCAATGTCAAAGATACCCCCTTAACGCCTGCAGGCGCCCATCTAACTGATTCAATTGATCTTGTGTAATCATGATCCCAAAGGTAACTTTTGCACTTTAAAAATCATATTGATTCTTAATCATTTTGAAGAATATCTTTACAAAAATCACGCGTATAAATATCACTATTTTGCCATGGGTTTCTAAAAGCATCTCTAACTACCACAGAATCTGCACCTACAAAAGCTTCGAAACTACATAAGTGCTGCTTTTGTCCACATTCCACAAATTCTATTTCACCACTTACTTCGTATTTTTTATAAATGCGACGACTGTACTCAGAAATATCTTGTCCGTCAATAATTATATCCAGAGTAGTGTAGCACTTGGTCATAAACATATGCGGATCTTTTTCCATTAAACAAGCACGGATTGGATCAATTAATCGATTAGTAATTAATTCTTTGAACTCTTGCTTTGAAACCGTATCAGCAAAATTGCTAACCGTTTTATCATTTTCAAGGATGTTGTTCTCATTTTGGTTCATTGCAACAATAAAACTCAAGAAAAAAACCCCAATTATATATAGTTTAATCATCTTCATTCCATTAGAAAGTTACTATTTTTCAATCTATTCCGTACTCTTAGAATTATTATTTCAGCAATACCCCAATTAATCATCCAAGACAAATAAGCAGTTAAAATAAAATTGCTGTCCTCATCAAGTTCCAGAATATGGGATCCAAATGGTGTAAGCAGTCTCAATGTAACTCCAGAAAGGGTTAATGCTAAGCTCCTAATCATCCACAAATAATGTGCCTCAATTTTCTTTTTAACGGCAAACACAAAAGCTAAATAGGTTGGCACCATCCAAGCCATAGTCATGCATAGAAATCCTATAGTAGCATAAATTCCACCTTCAGCAAAAAATGACAAATAAAACCCCGTTGGACCGGTTATCAGCAATATGGAGAGAATATATACCCTACCTAAAATTTGATGCAAATTCGATTTAAAAGGAATCAATCGATTAAAAAAAAGAGGAATCCCTGAAAGAATAGCAACTACACCAAACAAAAGATGTAAATAAAACGACGCTAGCCAAATAGTGTTTGAAAGCAAGTCTTGCTTACTCCGTAAAAAATGAAAATTAAGGTTAAAAGAAAAGTAAGAAAGCGCAATAATAATAAGACAACTTGCAAAAAAGACTACAATCAGCCAACCTGTATAAGTGATAAGTTTATTCATTTTCAACTTTACCTAGTCCCTACCATTCATTTTATTTATGGTCAGCCAAATAAGGTCATTTTCAAACCCTTTGGAGAATAAGTATCTGGCCAATTGTGATTTAAATTGATACTCGTTTCGATTATTTTTCTTCTCCAACCACTTTGATTCAACTATGCTGTTTAAAAGGTCCATGTACTCATGTTCGTTGATCTCACTAAGTCCAATTTCTATGCAATTTTTAGATATGTTTTTAGCTTTTAGTTTATTTGTGATTTTTATTCTGCCCCATTTTTTAATTCTAAATTTTCCTGAAACAAAAGCACGTGCATACCTTTCTTCGTTTAAAAAGTTAGACTCCATTAATTTTAATATTAGGTGATCAATAGAAACTTGTAACAACCCAAATGATTTTAATTTCGCAGCAACTTCAAAATGACAACGCTCCTGATAAGCACAATAATATTCTATCTTCTTTTGTGCTTCTTCCAGGCTGTATATTCGTTTTACACCATCCATCTTTCTAAGTTAAAAGAAATGATTTAAAGCACGAGAATCTTTAATGCATTATAGATTGATTCAAATGCCACATTTCTAATAGTACACTAAAGAAAACTTCAGTTTCTTGAGCATTTAATTTACTTAGATAAGGGAATTTGAGAATTCAGATTAAGACTATTCTTTCACCTCAACGAGTTCGTATTTATAATTCTCTTTATCAAAAACTAACTTCCAGTGCTTGGAATAATCTCGATAACTCGGGTCTTTCGAGAGGCGTTCTTTCGTTTCTCTCATTTGAGAAAAAATATGTAACTCGCCATCTACAAAATGTGCATTTCCATTACCTCTTCTATGATAGAATACCCGCTTATCCTCCGGTCCGTAATCATTAATAAATTCGACTCCATATTCTATGTGAGTGACCAGATTCAAATTATCCATTATTAGAAGGTAGTACTTGCCCGCTACAATTGTGTCATCCACTACCTCTTTGGCTTCGTGAATTAAATAAGCATAATGGTATTCGTCGATTCTAAGTCTGGCTAATCCGAAGAAATTATTATTGCTAGTTTCTTCTCCAAACGAAATATATAACCCAAAACCATCAATTAAATGCTGAGCGGGAAATTCGAAATGTTCTTTTTGGTATTCGGAGAAGCACGGATTAAAGTCTTTTATTTTACGTAGCGAATCTACTTGAGGGAATTGCCACATCACGGTATCAGGAACCTCAATGATTGTATCATCCTTGTAGACCATTAAATAGTAATCCTTAGTTGGATCGAGATCGTCATACATATGATTTAAAGGATTGTTAATAATCCGATCTTCCTGTCGTTGTTGCTTTTGAGCTTCTAGCTCTAAAAACCTTTTAACAGCTTTTCGATTTGCACAGCTGGTGGAAATTACAAATACAGATAGAGAAAAGAGAGTAAGTAGTTTCATTCAATGAAAATAATACTTCATTGAATAAAAAAGTTCAAATTATGGGTTTTCTTCAAACTCATATTGTAATAATTGAGCACTATCTGAACCTTTAATACTGATCCATTTTTTATACTTCATGAACCATTTTTTCTGACGCGAATTAATCCCCTTTTTCAAATAGGCCTCGATAAAAGGATGGACTACCAGAGAAATATTTTTTTGTTTTTTCTCTTCGATAAGATATTTCAGGTTGTTTTCTATCTCGTCTATCACCAAAATAGTTGCTGTTACTTCACCGGTTCCTTTACAAGACGGGCATACCTCAGCTGTTTTTATTTCAGTCTCCGGCCGAACACGTTGACGAGTCATTTCCACGACACCGAATCGACTTGGCGCCAATACGTTGTGTTTTGCCCGATCACCAGACATCTCTTTTTTGAGATGTTCGTGTAGAGCCTTGTTATTTTTACGCTCATGCATATCAATAAAGTCAATGGAAATAATTCCTCCCATATCCCTTAACTTTAACAATCGAGCAATTTCACTTGCCGCCTCCATATTTGTTGCCAATGCATTGGCCTCTTGATCTTTCTCTCCTTTTCTATTTCCACTATTCACGTCAATAACATGCATGGCTTCAGTATGCTCAATAATGAGATACGATCCACTAGGCATAGCCACTTTATGTCCAAAAGAAGCCTTTATTTGATGGTTAATTCCATGATTATCGAATATGTTTATTCTTCCGGAATAGGTTTTAACAATTTTACTCTTGCCTGGGTCAATATGCTCTACATATTCACGAATTTCATCTGCAAGCGTAGCATCATCAACCGTAATCCCTGTAAAATCGGCCGTCAATAAATCTCTTAAGATTGCAGTAGTTCGATTCATTTCTCCAAGCACCCTTTTAGGTGGGCGAGAATTACGCAATTCTTTATGAAGCTTTTGCCAGTTTTCAACAAGAGTTCGAAGGTCCTGATCTAATTCAGCGACTTTTTTATTCTGTGCAACAGTTCTGATGATCACACCAAAATTCTTTGGCTTGATTGAATTCATCAATCGACGCAATCTCACACGTTCTTCCTCGTCTTTGATTTTTTGAGAAATCGATATTTTATTGGAAAACGGAACTAAGACAACAAATCTTCCAGGAAGCGTAATCTCTGTGCTCAACCTAGGACCTTTCGCCGAAATGGGCTCTTTAGCAACTTGAACCGCAATAACTCTATTGGCAGAAAGCACTTCCTTGATTTTTCCATCTTTATCAAGGTCTTTTTCTTTCTTAAATTTAGCGAGATCTGGCGTGTTTATTTTTCCTTGAATCGAGCCTTTTACCCACTTGTCAAAAGACCTGAATTGTGGGCCAAGGTCCAGGTAATGAAGAAACGCATCTTTCTCGTAACCAACTTGTACAAAAGCTGCGTTGAGGTTTGGGACTACTTTCCTGACTTTACCTAAGTAAATGTCCCCTACACTGAAATCGTTGCTGATTTTTTCTTCGTGAAGTTCAATCAACTTTTTATCTCGCATAAGTGCGAGAACGACACCAGTAGGAGTAGAATTAACTATTAATTCATAGCTCACTAAAGAATACGTTTTTTACTGCCAAGTTGGATCTGAGACTTACTCAAACCATTGACAATGGCCACTTAAAGAAAATTACTTTTTCTTCTTGTGTCTGTTTTTTCTCAAGCGTTTTTTACGCTTGTGAGTAGCCATTTTATGTCTTTTTCTTTTCTTACCGCTTGGCATACTAGTTAGTTTAAATTCTGTAATACAATTCCCTTAAAAAAAGGGCAAATATCTTTATTTGACGTCAACCTTAACTTTAATTCTTTCAGCAAAAGTTTTAGCTGGCTTAAAATAAGGTATGTTATGAGCAGGTATACTAATGGTTGTATTTTTAGAAATATTTCTACCTGTTTTTGCAGCTCTTGTTTTAATAACAAAACTGCCAAAACCTCTTAGGTATACATTTTCACCATCTTCTAGTGATTTCTTAACAGAACTCATGAAAGCCTCTACCGTTGCTTGAACAGCAATTCTCTCTACGCCTGTTTTATCTGAAATTTCGCTTACTATCTCCGCTTTTGTCATCCCTTAAATCTTTTCAGTTCAAATACTTACATATAAAAATAGGTTGGCAAAGTTAGCTTAATTCTCGATTTATAAAAACTCTTGTGCATTTATTTTTGTAATCTTCGAGCGAAATAAGATTTTTGCTCATTAAATCATGGATTTTAAAGATAAAATAATAGACTGGTACCGTATCTACCACCGAGAATTACCATGGCGGAACACGACAGACCCCTACAAAATATGGCTCTCAGAGATTATACTGCAGCAAACCAGAGTTAAACAAGGTTTACCATATTATCTAAAGTTTTCTGAAGCCTTTCCTACAATAATAGATTTCGCGAATGCTTCAGAAGATTACGTTTTAAAACTATGGGAAGGTCTGGGCTATTATTCAAGGGCCCGAAACATGCACAAGACTGCTAACCATATCGTGGATAAATTGGGAGCGGAATTTCCAAAATCATACGCGGATCTTATCCAGTTAAAAGGAATTGGCGATTATACCGCAAGTGCAATCTCTTCGTTTAGTGCGAACGAAGTACATGCTGTCGTCGACGGAAATGTATTCAGGGTGTTGTCAAGGATATATGGCATCAGTACTCCTATTGACTCTTCCTTAGGGAAAAAAGAATTTAAAAATTTAGCTAGCGAATTAATTTGTTCTAATAATCCAGGGCTTTTTAATCAAAGCATTATGGAATTCGGAGCCATACAATGCACTCCGAAAAATCCAAAATGCGAAAGCTGTCCATTTGAAGATTCGTGCATAGCATTTGCTAAAAATCAAACGGACGTGCTACCCATCAAGAAAAATGCAATCAAGCAACGCACCCGGTATTTTGAGTATCTCATCTTAATAAATGAAAATCAAACAATCATAAAAAAACGGACTGAAAAAGACATTTGGCAAAACCTCTTTGATTTTCCCTTAATTGAAAACCCAAGCCCAAAAAGCGAAGAACAAATCATAGAACAGCTCAATCAAATAATCACAACTTCATTTAAAGTAGCTTCGGTAACGGCACCCATAAAGCACATTCTTAGCCATCAGAAATTATGGGTTCGTTTTTGGAAATTAATGGTGCCTGATTTAGTCATTTTCAAAAACAAAGACCTGATTGTTTCTTTTGAAGATATAGACGAATATGCCTTTCCTAAAGTGGTTGATAATTATCTGTCAATACACGAATTAGAGTAATCACTTTTCATATCTTTGTGAGATGGCAGGAAGTGTAAACAAAGTGATTCTAATTGGAAATCTGGGTAAGGATCCAGAAGTAAGGTATTTAGAAGGGGGTACGGCTGTTGCAAATTTCACATTGGCCACCTCAGAGTCATTTAAAGATCGAAATACGGGAGAGAAAAAATCCATTACAGACTGGCATAACATTGTTGTTTGGAGAGGGTTAGCCGAATTGGTTGAGAAATATCTGAAGAAAGGTTCGAAAATTTATGTCGAAGGGAAGCTGAAGACTCGATCATGGAAAGATCAGGATGGCAACACCAGATATACTACCGAAATAGTTGCTGATAATTTAACCATGTTGGGCGGAAGAAATGAGGCAAAAACGGAAGTAAGAGTAGAGACAACTAATGCTTTAGAGGTGCCAACTAATTTTGACGCTGATAAGCAAAGTGATGTTTTACCTTTCTAAAATGACTTTGAGAATTATGTTTCACGAAATCAGATAAATTTGGACCCTGCTAGTTCATTGTTCGAGTTTGGACAACTTCTAACTATTTTTAAACCACTCACCACCGGAGTAGTAGTTGCATTTGTAATCACAATTATATTGCTAATCTGTTCTGCCCTTATTTCAGGCTCGGAAGTAGCCTTTTTCAGTCTGTCTCCATCGGATTTAGAAAAACTCAACAATACCAAGTCGAAGTCTTCACAAAGGGTTTTAAAACACATTGAAAAGCCAAAAGATCTTTTAGCTACAATTTTAATAACAAACAATTTTGCTAATGTTGCTATCGTAATTGTTTCCACCTACATTATTAGTCGTTGGCTGAATTTTGAAGACATGTCTGTGTTTGCTATTAGTGCTATAGAAATTGGTCTTGTTACTTTTATTATTTTGTTAATTGGCGAAATAATTCCAAAGGTCTATGCAACCAATAACGCGGTTCAATTAGCCAAATTAATGGCATTGCCTTTAAGCTTACTACAGAAATTATTTTATCCAATAGCTTTCGTTCTAGTTAACGGCACTTCCTTTATTGATAAAAGCATAAAGAAAAAGGCAGGAGACGTTTCCGTAGATGATCTGGAAAATGCCCTTGAAATAACGGATAAATCGGAAAGGTCTCCCGATGAACAACGAATTTTAGAAGGAATTGTAAAATTTGGCAATACCGACGTAAAGCAAATAATGAAACCTAGAATGGATGTTACGGCAGTGCAAGAAGGAACACCATTTAAAGATTTGATTGAAACAGTAATTCAATCCGGATATTCTCGAATTCCAGTTTATAATAATTCTTTGGACACCATTACGGGTATATTGTATGTTAAAGATTTGATTGCACACCTGCACTTAAATGATTACCCATGGGAAGAAAAAATTCGGCCGCCTGTATTTGTTCCCGAGAACAAAAAAATTGATGACCTACTAAAGGATTTTCAAGAATCAAAAGTCCATATCGCGATTGTTGTAGACGAATATGGTGGCTCATCGGGAATTGTAACGTTGGAAGATATTATTGAAGAGATTATTGGAGATATTTCAGACGAATTTGATGACGACAAACTCGTTTATTCAAAAATAAATAACAACACTTATATTTTCGAAGGAAAAACCCCCTTGAATGATTTATATAGAGCACTTAATATTGAAGGAACGGAATTTGAGGAAAACAAAGGAGAATCAGACACCATTGCCGGTTTTTTAATTGAACAAGCAGGTAAAATTTTAATGAAAAACGAAAAAATTAATTTTGGGAACTATACGTTTACGATAGAGGCATCAGACCCTAGAAAAATAAAACAAGTAAAAGTAGAACTTAAGGATGCAGACTAGCCATGTACAATACCTAATACTAGTCATTACCTTTTTTGTTTTGGGGTTAATGATGTTCGCCTGCAGTAAGGATGATAAATCCTATCCGAGACCCCGTGGTTATTTCCGTATTGACTTTCCCTTAAAAACATATCAGGCATCCAGTTCAATTTTGCCATTTCAATTTGATCACCCAACCTATTCACAATTGACACAAACAAAATCCGACGGTCAACAATGGCAAACCAATCTGGAGTTTCCTCGTTTCAACGCTACATTGCATTGTGCGTATTTAAATGATTCGAATTTAACCGAACACATCCGTTTTGCAAAAACAATGGCTTATAAACACAAAAGTACTGCCCAAAGTATTGACGAGATTCCATTTCGGAATGATTCGAGTAACGTTTTTGGCCTCCTGTATGATATACGAGGAGAGAAAGTTGCTAGTAATTACTCCTTCTATATAATGGATAGTTCTTCCAGGTTCTTTCGTGGGTCATTCTATTTCAATCAAACGCCTAATTCGGATTCATTAAAACCTGTTTTGGCATTTCTGAAAAAGGACCTCGACCGCCTCATCCAATCCTTTTCGTGGTCTACCGATTAGTAATAATTTCTGACCATTAGCAATAATATATACCATTTTTAAGCAAAGGGTTTATTATATTGTAGCGCATCAAATAAACTACAGTGAAATGAAACTGATTTTTACGGCCTTTTTTCTTACCTCCTATTTTTTCACTTTTGCACAACTTTCTGAAATTAATACTGGTTTAAACGGTATCGAATTAGCGGAAGAAGACTACGAACTTTATATCGAAAAACACAAAATTAATGTAACGACAACAAGTTTATCAGAAAAACAAAAATACAGCCGAGCACGAATTTTTTACACCCAACCGAAAGACTTGTTTTTATTAGCAAAAAACGGAGTCGTTATTGATCATGGAAAGCATAAACAAAACGTCTTTATCGAATCGGATTACTCTGAAAACGAATTAGCAGTTGCACGAGGATTAGGTCTGAAAGTTCAGATTATTATTGATGACGTAAAGGCACATTATGTTGCACAAAATAATGAACAAGAATTAAAATCACTGGAAGCTAAAAACCTTGGTTGCACCGGTTCAAGTGGTGGGGCAACAGAATATAATACCCCATCTAATTGGAGTTTAGGAAGCATGGGAGGCTACTTCACTTACGCAGAGGTTATGGCTCATCTGGACAATATGGCTGCCTTATACCCTTCCTTGATTACAACAAAAGCACCTATTGGATCTTTTCAAACTTATGAAAGTAGGCCTATTTATTGGCTGAGAATGTCAGACAATGCTTCAACTGACGAAGCGGAACCTGAAATGTTATATTCTGCTATACATCATGCTCGTGAACCGGCATGTCTATCACAATTGATTTTTTATATGTGGTATTTACTTGAAAATTATGGAAGCAATTCCGAAGTTACTGCTATTCTAGACAATACAGAGCTCTACTTTGTTCCACTTGTGAATCCTGATGGATACGTGTATAATGAAGTGAATGATCCTTCAGGCGGCGGAATGTGGCGAAAAAACAGAAGGAATAATGGTGGCGGAGATTATGGAGTTGACAACAACAGAAACTATTCATACGAATGGGGAACAACTGGCATTAGTACGAACCCGGGCAATGACACTTATTGCGGAACCGCACCATTTTCTGAATCAGAAAACCAAGCTATGAAATGGCTATGTGAACAAAGAAATTTTGTTATGGCGCTAAATAGTCATACATCTGGAGATTTGTTACTTTATCCTCATGGGTACAATCCCGTACTTACTCCGGATAACGCGACCTTTGAAGCCATCTCAGCTATGATGGTTGAGCAAAATGGGTTCAACAACATTTTATCAGCAGATCTTTATCCTGCATCTGGAGATTCCGACGACTGGATGTACACGGAAACATCAACACACAATAAAATTTACGCGATGACGCCTGAAATTGGCCCATCATTTTGGCCCGCTGCTAGCCAAATTGAAGACATCTGCAAAAGTACAGTATATATGAATCTGACTGCTGCTCACTTAATAACTAATTATGCGAACGTTGTAGATTTAAACCCAGCGTTGTGGAATACTACATCAGGGTTTCTTAACTACCAAATACAACGATTAGGGTTACAAGACCCCGCCAATTTCACGATAACCTTTACAGGTTTAACAAACATTTCTTTTCCTAGCCCAATCAAAACACACAACGGAATGGCGCTCTTGCAAACTGACGTTGATTCTGTTGCATATGATTTAGCGGGCGGGATTGTGGATGGTGATTTAATTGAGTACATCATTAACCTAAATAACGGCCAGTTTGTTCTCTCTGACACGATCACTAAAACATATGGAAATGGTACCGTAATATTCGCAGATGATGCAGCCTCAATGAGCAATTGGACCAGCTCAGATTGGAATACAACTTCATTAGAATACCATTCTCCGGCATCTTCAATTACAGATTCCCCTGGTTCTGGAAATGACTATAATAACAACGATGTCAACACCATTAACCTTGATAACACCATTAATCTAACTGGTGCTATTTCTGCTCACTTATCATTTTGGGCAAAATGGGAAATTGAAGCCGGTTATGATTACACCCAGTTACAGGTTTCAACAGACGGTGGCACTTCGTGGATTCCTCAATGCGGGAATTATACTAGTACGGGCTCTGCAGACCAAGACCAAGGGAATCCCCTTTGGGATGGAACACAAAATACATGGGTCAAAGAAGAAATTGATCTTAGTGATTATTTTGGCCAGGTGATTCAATTCAGATTTCAATTAGTTAGTGACAATTGGGTAACAGGAGACGGATTTTATTTTGATGATTTTGAAGTGACCACTGTATTTGCTTCGGTAGAAATAAATGAACAAAATACCAACCCATTTCAAATTAGTCAAAACATGCCCAATCCTTCGAGTGGATATACTTATATCAATTACCATATTCCTTCAACAACAGCGGATGCTTCATTAAACATTACAAATGCAGTTGGTCAGCTTATTGAAAAAATTAAACTTAACCCCTCCAGTCGAAGTACGCTTTTAAACACAAAAAGACTAAGTCCAGGCAATTACCTTTATTTTATACAAGCTGATCAAATCAGAAGTGCCTCAAAACGAATGGTAATTTTAAATTGATCTAAAAATAATCTGTTATTGAACTTCCTGAATGACAATCGTTTGCCGATTAAAAGAAATAGTATCTCCCTTCTTTTTCCCTAGAAAATGTTGACCAATTGGAGAAGCTGGTGATATCAAATAAACCTCATCCCCGAGTAAATGAGTTTTACCAGCACTGATTGCTATAAAATAATTACCCAAATTTGTTGTAACCAAAGCACCTAATTCAATCGAACTATTTTTTTTTTCAGGATCTATTTGGCTCAACACCGCATTGAGCTTTTTTGCTTCTGCCAAGTGTTTAGAATTATTTT
>JABJPZ010000200.1 GCA_018663635.1 Crocinitomicaceae bacterium | reverse complement strand
TTTTTTCTTTATTTTCAACTGTAGCCATATCAATATTTAATAGGCGGCTATCTTTTTATGAATTAATCCATTAATTTCTTTCTGTATGGAATGAGTTTTGTCTTTAGCATACCATGTATGCAATTCCTTTTCAAAATCATCCCAGCTTCTTCCGTTTAGGTTTGCTTTCCAATCAAGCAATAATTGTTGTGCTAGTTCGGGTCTTGGGCCCCAAGTAAAAAGTTCATTACCTTCTTTGCCAAATGCAATTAATTTTGGTATTGATTTGCTACCATTTGTATGGTGCCGATCCATTAGTTCGGGATTATCATCCCGCAGGATGATATGAAGGTTTATTTTTCCTCCGCTTTCGGAAGCTAACCGGCCAATAACAGGAAGGTTCTGGGCACTATCCCCACACCATGCTTCCGTAATCACCCACCAATCTTGTTGCTGCTCCAACTCTTTTAATGTTGAAGTAATCTGATCGGAAAGATGCAGGGTGTTGCATTCTTTTCAGATTAAGTGCAGTAAATCCTGCCAACGCTTCTGTTTGATTATGACCAGACGTTTTACCTTCGATTACAAGTTGTTCGACCCACTGGATGTATTCTGAGTAGCTGAGAATAGTTCCGTTTGTTATATTTTTAAATTCGCTCATATTTAATCCGTTAAATGAATACAATTATATAGTCGCAGAATCAATCAATTCCTGACAATAATTTAAATTACTTTCTATATTCATGATAGCATCCAGTAAAGTATAGCACTAATAAATGCAGCCACAGGAAGCGTAAGTACCCATGACAACAGAATTTCTAAAAGTACTTTCTTGTTGATTTTTTTGGTAACTGCACCTATTCCAAATAACGACCCTACAGAAACGTGGGTTGTTGAAACAGGGAGACCATGAATACTAGCTGTAGTGACTAATAGAGACGTAACCAAATTAGCCGTAAATCCTTGTCCATGATTCATTGGAGTAATCTTTTTGCTCACCGTTTCTCCAACCTTCCTTGCGTTGAGTAATCCACCGGCAGCTATTGTAACTGCAATAAAGATCATACCCCATTCAATACTAAATAGTTGAATAACCAAAAGCAATCCAACAATTTTTGGAGTGTCGTTTAATCCTCTTGCAAAACTTACTACACCTGCACTCAGATAATGAGCATAATCAAGCATCTTTTGAGCATTTAAACCCATAAAATGCCCCTGATATACTTCTACACATTCTCGTTCATTGGCCACTTTAATTGTTTTTTGCAGCTCTGATTGTTGTGAAACTATATTTCCATTAGTGCTTCCTTTTGGAACAGGCAGATACTCGTCACCTACACAAATACAAGTTTCTTTAGATATGCCAGAGACATTTCGTAATTTTTTAAAGAGCAGATACGCTATCAAACTAACTACCGCAGCCATCAGAGGACTTACAATTAAAGGCATTAAGAAAGTTCCTACTAGTTTTGAGAAATTAAAGGCACTTCCAACAGCCATTACGCCACTTCCAAATAATGCACCAACCAGACTATGTGTTGTCGAAATGGGCATTCCTATTCTAGTAGCAATAAAAACAGTAATGGCTGCACCACATGCAATTGAAGCAGCAAATTCAGGAGAGTGAATCAATGAATCAGGAACCAGTCCTTTCCCTGAAAAATTCTTCACCAAAGTAGTTGCTAAAAAAATGGCTGTTACAGAACCCAAAAAAGTCGTTATCGTTGCCCAATTAATAGCTTTACGGTAATTAGAAGTTCCGCTCCCAAATAAGGTAGCAACACCTTTAAAGTTGTCATTAGCACCATTACTATATGCAAGAAAAAGAATGGTGATGAATAAGATAAATGCCATAGATAATGACTTAAGGGTTATGAATATCTTTTGTTTTTAAGAGAGCTGGAAGAAATAGCAAATCTGCCAAAAGGGCTACTACAAGGGAACTACTCACTAAAACCCCCAATGTTGAAATACTTGAAAACTCGGATAAAGTAAAAATCATAAAGCCAGAAAAAAGCACCAAAGAGGTGTAGAGCATAGGACGCCACATTTTAATTATAGTTTGCAATAAAGCCTCGTTTCTATCTAAGAATATTTTTTTGTTTAATCGATAACTATTTAAAAAGTGAATGGTATCATCCACAGCTATACCATAGGCAATTGTAAAAATAAGAGCAGTGGTTACTTTAAGAGGAATGCCAGTTGCCCCCATAAACCCAGCAACTAACAGTAATGGGAGCGTGTTGGGAACAAGGGATATTAATGCCAATTTCCATGAAGAGGTGAACAAACCAATTACAAGTGTGGCTATTAACACAGCCAGAATCATTCCTTTTGCGAGATTCCATGCAATATGACTATTCGCGTTATCCATTAAATAAGCAGCTCCGGTTAGTTTAAGTTTTAGGTGATGCGTATGTTCAATTATAAACGTTTCCAAATTCTCGTTTCTTTTCTGGAATACAAGACTACCTTCATCTTTCGTCCTGCCGGAAATGCGACCTATGGAATGATCTTTATTCAGTACAGGAAGAAAACGTTTCCATATTCTTTGCTTCTCCGCTAGCTTCAGTACTTCGTCCAATTCTTCTTGCGAAGCTGGTATTCGGTAATATTCATCACTTCCTCCATTAACCGCTTTATTGATACTTTTGATGAGATTAAGTGGGCTAAAAAGAAAACCTGCCTTATATTCAGTTGACAGATAGGTTTCCAGTTTATCCATCTCAGATAAAGCGTTATAAGTCAAAATACTTTTCCCGTCTTTAGCCTGTATATTCATTTCAAAAGGTCGAATGCCTGAGAAATTTTGCTCAAAAAAATCAAGGTCATTTTTCAAGTCAGAAGACGGATTAAGGTCATCTAAAAAGTGATTATTTATTTTTATTTGAAATGAAAAGAATATGCCGAAGATTATAAAGAATGAAGCTATACCTATAATCAATCGTGGTTTTTTTAGAGTTTTCTGGAAAAGACCATTGTCGTTATAAGAACTTCTAATGGATTTAACTGATGGTTTCAGATTTAAAACTTTCAACGCAGTAGGAATAAATAAAAGTCCGATAAAGAATGAAATGAGAATGCCACCGGCAGAAAACAGGCCGAAACGCTGAATGGGAGCTACAGGAATCATTATCAGAGAGGCAAAACCAATAGCCGTTGTAAAAGCATTCAGAAAGTTCGGCAGACCTGTTTCTATTACGGCCTTTTTGATGGCGTTTTGTTTAGAAGTATCCATGTTAAATTCGTTCCTAAACCGGGTAATAAGATGGATACTACTGGAAGTGCTGATGATAAAAATAAGAGAGGGAAGTAAGGTTAGCATTAGATCTAATTTTACTCCCATCCAACCGATAAAGCCAAATATCCATACTAGAGATACCAATATGGCCCCGAAGGATAGAAATACATAACGCATGTTCCTGAAAATAAGATAAAGTGATATCAGGAATAAGAGGCAAGCCAAACCAGCAAACAAGCCCATTTGTTTTTTCATCTTGGTGATGTAATAATGTTGTGTTTGAATACGACCTGCTATGTGAAACTCATCGAAGCCAAATGAACTAATCGTTGTTTTCAAAGCGAGAAGAAGGCTATCGTTAACTTGTCTTGTAAGGTTTTCCTGCTTTCTGATAAGCATTGAAACAGCTTGTTCATCGTCTGCAAAAAAAGAGTTGGTGTAAATACCGGACGTATAAATCCGGCTCTTGTCAGAAGCATATTTGTTCGGCTCATCTACATGAATCAAAGGGATGCGGATTCCGCCCAAAGGAGTTTTTATAGTTTCAAAAAGATTGGTTGGTGAAAATACTTTTTCAACTCTGGCAAACTGTTTCAGGGTTTTGGTTAACGTGTCTGTTTTCTGAAGAAATTCCTTTTGAAAAATTCCCTCATTATTTTTTAGCCCAACTAAAACGAAGTCATTTTCATTTTCAAAGGTGTCTTTGTGTTGATAATAGAATTCAACTTCCGGGTCTTCGGATGAAAAAAAACTTTCGATGTTGTAATTGAATTTCAGGGAAGGCAGGAAGGATCCCCAAAAAAGTGTTAGTAATAACAGAAAGGAGAACAGAAAGGCAGGGTGAATGTTAAACAGCATTGCTGATAATACCTTTCGTAGATTGTTAGTCTGCCTAACCCATATTTTATAGAAGTGTCCATTCATGCAAATTACTTCAACGCATGTTGAGCAAATTCAATCAGTTGATTGACATTATGATAACCTACGGCATGTTTTTTCACTTGGCCGGCATGGTTAATGAAGAAAAGAGAGGGGTAAGCCGTTACGCCATACTTTTCTGCCAGAGCTGGGCCTTCGCCTTTTTCCATGTCTATTTTTATGTTGATAAAGTTGGAGTTGAAAAACTCGCCTGCTTTGGTTGTAGGGAATACCTTCGATTTTAACAATTTGCATGGGCCACACCAACTAGCGTAAGCATCAAGGAAAATCAGTTTGTTCTCCTTTTTGGCGAGATCAAGAGCTTCCTGCCAAGTTCCTTCAAAAAAAATAATTCCTTTGCCTTCCTCAACTGACTTCGCTTTTATAACTGTTGCTCTAATGAATAGAAATGCTACAGCTAGACTAGTTATTATTACTAATGTTTTCATAATTGTACTTTTTTAAAGATGTTTCAAAATATCATCAACGTTTGACCTGTTCTTATAATTAATATCAAATTGTCGCCAAACAATTATTCCTTCCTTGTTGATTACAAAAGTTGCTGGAACTGGTAATCGTTCACTATCATCGGAATGAGCATTTTTCAGATCTGCACCTAATGCGTTATTGTAAATGAATCTTGTTTTCTTTTCAGGCTGAAAGGTTACATCAAAAGCATCGCAGATTTTATAGTCTTTATCATATAGAAGTGTGAATTGTGCACCGGTTTTCTCTGCTGTTTTATTAAGTAGTAGTGGTTTTTCAGGAGAAACGGCAATAACCGTTGCTCCCTTATCATAAATTAATTTTAGACTGTCTTGTAAATTACTTAGGTGTCTGTTGCAAACAGGACACCACTGTCCTCTATAAAAAATAAGTACTACCGGACCTTTTTTTAGAGAATCTGCTAAACTATAGTTAGAACTATCCTGTGTTAATGCTGTAAATAATGGTGTACTTCCTCCAATGTTTAGTCCTTTTGGTTCAGTGACAGGGTCATTTTGTGCCATAATATTGTTCGTCAAGATGATTAAAAGTGAAATGAATAGTGTTCTCATATTTAGTGATTTTGTTTTGAGTTGAACATAAAGAGTATCCCCAGGTTCATAAAGTCAGCATCATCATGGATTTTAACAAAATGATGGCTGTATTCTGTAAAAACGGTTATTCGTTTAAAATTTCGATGTATTCCTGCTCCTGCAACAATGCCCCAAGTTTCTATATTTTCTTTGTCATGTAGCTCATTTATTTCATTTTCTATTGAATAATTTATTCCACCGACAGGGTAAGCCCCTATACCTTTTATGTCAAATATGTAGTGTGCAATCAGGTTGATATCATACAGATCCTTATTGGTAGCTGACAAGTAGGAAAATTCTGGTCCGAAGCAAAATCGTTCATTCATATTATAATAAAACCTTCCATTAATTCCTGCTCCAACAAAGTCAAATCCATAAATCGCTGATCCTCCAATGATAAAGCTTGATTCGGGAAATAGACAGTGATGATAAAGGCAGTCAGACTGTGCTTTCATAGAGCTAAATGAAATAAAAGAAAGTGAAATAAGTATGTATTTTCGAATATTCATTTTGCTTTACCAGTTTACTATTTCCTCTAAATCAATGTGATCTCCAAAGTCTGAACCATAATAAGCTTTATAAATCATTCCATTTTCATCAATTAAAAAATCCGCTGGTAGTAAGGGTTTATCTGACATTGATTTCATATTGAAAAAACCACCCATTACTATTTTTACCATAGTTCCCATTCGTAACATGGCTTTCATCATACCAGAGATGGATGATTCTACACCATATCTTTTATAGATATCAAATTTTGGATCTGGAATGACAGCAAAAGGAGGGGTTTTTTTTCCAGCATATTGCTGAACTTCTTCTTTTGTGGATGAAAAAAAAGCAATAATCTCTATATCTTGTTCTTTGAATTCATTTTGTTTTTTTATCAATTCATGAACTCGAAGATTACAAAACGGACAGGAAGCTCCTCTAAAGAAAGAAAGCAATATCCTTTTTCCATGATAATCTGAGAGATTGATCTTTTTACCTTGGTAATCTTTAGTTATAAATATCGGTGCTTTGACTCCTTGATTTAGTCTCATATCGTTTTATTTTATTTGCTGAGAGTGATTCTTCTCCCGAATTGTGAAATAGCGACTTTAGCACAATGTGAAGGATAGTCCATTAAAAATTCCTCATCCAGTTTTATAGGATAATTGGTTATGTAATCGCCTTCACATTCAATCATTCCTCCGGGAGATAATCTAGTGATTCTATATTGCAATTTTGTTCTTGTTGCTTCAATAACAAACCATGAGCCAGCACCTTCTCCCGACAACCATTTTGCGGTTAAAGGCAGGTGGGATGGACGTTCATCTGGAGGGGGTAATATTTTAGGTTGTTTGGTCATGCAGTTACCATTGTTTCCGTTTCGTAATTAATAAATGTTTTTTCTACTTTCATATATGGTTGGTCAACACTCCGGATTTCACTGCC
>JABJPZ010000022.1 GCA_018663635.1 Crocinitomicaceae bacterium | reverse complement strand
TGTCCCTGGTTCGATTCCTGGAGGTACCACAGTAAAAAGAGGTTGTCAATGGCAACCTCTTTTTTATTTTTCAATCCCCAACTTTAATAATTCGTTCTATGATTTGTGTGTCGTTATTTGACAACTTAAGAACGTAGCTACCTTTTGGTAAGAAAGAAAGATTAAGAATCACGTTGTCTGATTGAATATTGGTCATGCATCTAACCCGTTTTCCGTTTTGATTATATAAGAAAAGATCATGAAGCTGGTCTTGAGATTGGATGGTAATTTGACTATTCGAAGGATTAGGATAGATATGTAAATCGGGTAATACATTATCTTTTTGTATCGTTGTAGTTATTGCGTTCACCGTTTGAACTAATGTATCCGACATGCAGCCGTTTGAAGCAATCATTTGAACCTGAAACGTGCCAGCAGATAAATAACTATGAACGATTGTATCTCCTGTTCCTGAATTACCATCTCCGAAATCCCAGCTAATGGATGTTGAATTATTAGTGGCATTAACAAATTCAAAAGCTAATCCTGACAACTGCGAAATAGACCAATCGGCAACTACATCATTATTACCAATTCTCCATGTTATCAAGCTGTCCAAAACGACCCTTTCGGCAAGTTGCTGAATTGCCTGGGCATCTGAGGCCGACAAAGTACTAATGAAGCTCGACCCAACTGGTGATTTTCTCCATATCGCTGCGTAAAACGTGCACGCTGCAACATAGGTTCCAGCTACACTTGGATGACTTTCGTCCGGCGAATACAATTCGAGCGCTGGTAGAGAATCTCGAACTTGCTTCCAAACGGCACCAACTGGTGAAACCGAAGCATCATTATCAACGGCCATTTCCAAATAACTTTCCCGCAACCTATTCTGCATTCCATCATAAGTACAGATAGGAGGATAAAACGGGCAGTTCGAGGCATCACCATTCTTTCTACCCCAGGTCATGAAAAAAAGTGGCTCAGCACATTGATCTGCGGCCCGAATCGAATCACAAATAATTGCTGCGTAAGGATACACATCTGTAGCTACTTGCGCAGGAGAAAATGAAGGTTCCTGACTCTGACTTTGTATTGCAACAAAATCCCAATCACCTATTGCAATCTTCCCAAGTGAAGTCGTATTGATTGAGTGCCCTTGCATATTGTGTCCTCCTGGAGTATTCTGGTCATGAATTAAGGAGTCTCCAAAAGAGTTAGCCAGCTGTTCAAGAGTATTAGGCAAATCATTTACATACGTATAACTATTGCCTAGAAAAAGTACATTTTTGAATTGCGCGTTGGCCACAAAAATTAGCAAAAAAGACAAAAGTAAAATGACTAAATTTTTCATTTCTGAGTCGAATTATTGATTTACAAAGCACTAAGCTAGAAAATTACATTCATTTCTAAGATATACGGAATCCATAATCAACCAATTATTACCTTTGCAGCATGCAAGCAGGAAGAGGAAGTCTTCGAATCATCTATGTATTAGCTGTTTATGTAGTTTTACAACTAATATGGTGGGGGTATCACATTATTCAATTAACCAAAGAAGTTGAACCCTCTGAATCTTTTAATAGTAGAATTTGGATGATCATTGGTGAAGGTTTTGTCTTCATTTTAATTTTATCTATTGGGCTATTCAAACTAAGGCAATTGCAAAAAAGAGACGATGCCTCTAAAGAAAAAGAAAAGAACTTTTTGTTGGCTGTTACCCATGAACTAAAAACACCAATTGCGAGTAATCGTCTCGCATTAGAAACCATTCAAACCAGAGATTTAACGTCAGCTATTAATCAAAAATTAATAGTCAGCGCACTTCAATCTAATAATCGGTTGGAAGAACTTGTAAATAAAATATTGCTTTCTACGCATTTAAGTGCTAATAGTCAAGAAAGCGCGAGTTTGGTTTTCAATGCTAATGATTCGCTTAAAAGAATCGTGAAAGATAATTTTGAGTCGTTGGATTCATTAATTGAAATTGAAGAAAAGTATGGTGAAGAGTGCCAATTAAAAATGAGTCTATTGGAATTCGAAACAGTTATTAGTAATTTGATTCAAAATGCCATTAAATACCAAGCCAAAGGAGATGAAATATTAATCTCTACTACTGTAAATGCAGACAAATTAAATATTCAGCTATCCGATAGTGGTCCAGGAATTCCAGACGCTGAAAAAAATAAAGTATTTGAGAAATTTTATCGAATTGGAGACGAAATGACCAGATCAAATAAAGGCACCGGACTCGGATTGTATCTAGTAAAAGAAATCATGACTCGAAACCAAGGATCTATCTCTATAGAAGACAATAAGCCGAAAGGCGCAATATTTAAGGTCTCATTTCCAATTTATTCAAAATGACCAATAAAAAGGTAGCACTCATTATTCTAGACGGATGGGGCCAAGGTGCCCGAGACGAGTCTGACGGAATTTTCGTAGCGAATACTCCGTTTATCGACAGTTTATATACCAATTGGGCCAATGCTCAGCTCGTAACCTATGGGAAAGAGGTCGGTCTTCCTGGTTCCCAAATGGGAAATTCGGAAGTCGGCCATCTTAACATAGGCGCCGGAAGAATTGTATTTCAAGATCTACTTAAAATTAATAATGCTATAGCAGATCGTTCGTTTTACAACCAACCACAATTAATAGATACCCTATTAAAAGCAAAAAATAAGAACAAGAAAGTTCATTTTCTCGGGTTGGTTTCTGACGGTGGTGTTCACAGTTCCATCGAACATTTAATGGCTTTGTGCGATATGGCTGAAAAACAAGGTTTGGTTGATGTATTTATTCATGCCATAACGGATGGAAGAGATTGTGGGCCAAAAACCGGAATAAATCATTTAGAAAACCTCGAAAAACACATTAAAAAATCAAACGTTAAAATAGCTTCTGTAATTGGCAGATACTATGCGATGGATAGAGACAATCGCTGGGGCCGCATCAAGAAGGCATATGACCTTATTGTGCGTGGTGTTGGAAAACGTCATAACAATGCTGCTGAAGGTATTCGAGCGTCCTATAATTCAGGTATAACAGATGAATTTATTGAGCCCATTACAATTACAAATGAATCAGGCCAACCGATAGCGCTTATTGAAGAGGATGATGTTGTTATTTGTTTCAATTTCAGAACAGACAGATGTCGTGAAATAACCATTGCCCTTACTCAAGAAGAATTTCAAAAGGAAGAGATGCGACCACTGAAATTGGATTATTTTACCATGACCAATTACGATGACTCTTTCAAAAACATTAATGTTATATACAAAAAAGACAATTTATCTAATACCCTTGGTGAAGTCATTTCTAATGCGGGCAAAAAGCAAATTAGAATTGCAGAAACTGAAAAATATCCCCATGTCACCTTCTTCTTTTCTGGAGGCAGAGAGGCTGCATTTGAAGGAGAAAAACGAATCATTGTGGAATCACCTAAAGTAGCGACATACGATTTACAACCCGAAATGAGCGCTCCAGAAGTAACGGCCAAAATTTGCCGCGAGTTGAACGAAGCTGATTCAGAATTTATTTGTTTGAACTTTGCAAACCCTGACATGGTTGGACATACTGGAATTCCGGCAGCCATTATTTCAGCAGTTGAAACCATTGATCAATGCGCAAATAAAGTGGTTGAAGC
>JABJPZ010000021.1 GCA_018663635.1 Crocinitomicaceae bacterium | reverse complement strand
GGTTATTATTGGAGAAGTATTGCAAGGTTCCGTTTGACTATTTAAAATAGACTCCCAATAATAACTTTCGCCTGTACTTGGTACGTTAGTAGCGCCGTTTCTGCAGCAGGAACCGTATGAAAATGTCCAGGAGTCACAAGGACCAGGAAGGGTAACGATCGCTTGCCATTGATGCATATATATCCCTGGAAGGGTGCCGCCATTGCACTCAGAGTTTGGCATTTCAATATCGCAGAGTTGCGAAACCTCCTCTTGAAACATGGTGTTAGGGAGACTTACGTTTACTAATCCCGTGTATCCACAATCGTTGTCAATAACCACAGTTTGATTCACATTTGATGTAAATGATGTACCACAGTCTTCAAATAAGGTTAGTGTGATGAGATATTGGTTCGGTCCAACACATTCGTAAGTGATGTTCCCACCTGGAACATGAGACGCAAATGATATGGTACTAAAAAGTAGTAAAAAGCAGTTTAATGCTAAATTCTTCATTGTAAGTGTAGTTAGTGCTAACTTTTAATAAAAAAGCGTTTGAGCAAATTAATTTAAGGCTAGTATTCGTTCAATTTAATTCCTCAAACGGTTGACTTATTGACGTGATTATTGAATTAAGGTTGCTTTTTTATTTAAGTTGCTCAAAGTTACATTTAGATTTATGTAAATGCGTAACTTTGAGAGCAAAAGAAGTGTAAATAATGAAGAATGTTATAATTTTAACAAATTTAATCCTTAGCTGTGTTTTTTTTAACGCCCAACAGTTATCAAACGCTGGGTTTGAAAACTGGGACATACTAACCGATTCTAGTCCTCACGATGATATGGCAACGAGTTGGAATACTGTAAATTCTAGTTTGGATCCATTTACCGCAGGGACTTTGAGCCCGACTTGTTATCAATCTTCTGATGTGCACTCAGGCGCATACAGCATTAATTTGAAATCTGTAAGCCCACCTATTCCATCGTTTCCAGTTGTCAATGGCATTGCTACCTCAGGATCCATAAATACATCTACCTATGAAGTCGAAGGAGGTGTCTCGTATGTGCTTAGACCAGATAGTTTGGTTGGCTGGTATAAATCAAGCCCCCAAACAGGCGATTTGGCAACAATTGAGTTTGTGTTGAAAGGTGCTTCAAATGATACGATAGGTTGGGGTAGATTTGAATCGCCGACAACACCCGTTTCTGTTTGGACTAGATTTTCAGTGCCTATTGAATACTGGTCGAGTGATTTCCCTGTATTGGCTATATGCTTGCTGTCTGCTTCCGATGGTTTTAACGCCGTTGCAGGAAGCGAGTTATGGGTAGATGATTTGGAATTAGTATTTAATGTTATTGGATTAAAAGAGATTGATGAAGAGTTTAATATGTACTATTCAAATCAGCAATTAAGTTGGGATTCAAAATTGCACGTGCAGGAAGTTTCGGTATTCAATATAGGAGGACAGTTAATGCGTTCTTTTGATGATTTAACAGAAAACACAATAGATTTAGTACTTCAAGAAGGTATTTATCTCGTTAAGATTAAGACTCTTAATGGCGAAATTTCCAAAAAGCTATCTGTTTGGTGATTTGGAATACTGCTATCCTAAATTTTAAGAAGGCAATTTTAATAATTGCCTTTTTCTCTATACCAATGTTTGCTGTAGGGCAATCGGGAATTGTGAAGGGAATTGTATTGGATGAATTTAAATCAGGATTACCAGGTGCTGAAGTGCAAGTTATTGCAGAGAAACAATTAATTGCAACAACTTCTTTGGAAGGAAAGTATTTTTTAGAGCTTCTCCCTGGTAAATACCTTATTGTAGCTAGCTATGCCCTTTTACAGAACGATACTGCAGAATTGATTATTAATGCCAATGAAATAGTGGTTCAAAATTTTTCTTTATTGGAACATGTCGATCAGCTGGGTTTGGTTGTTGTATCTGCTGGAAAGTTTGAGCAACGTTTAGAAGATCTGACTGTGTCTATGGAGGTTCTCAAACCAGAACTTTTGGAGAATAGAAATACCAATTCAATAGAAACTGCGCTTGAACAAACTCCGGGATTAACAATTTTAGACAACGAACCGCAAATACGAGGTGGTAGTGGATTTACCTTTGGCGTTGGTTCAAGAGTTCAAATTGTAGTAGATGGGATGCCGTTGTTAACAGGAGACGCAGGCAGGCCGGAATGGGGGTTTATTCCGGTTGAAAATATTGAACAAATTGAAGTAATAAAAGGAGCATCTTCCGTTTTGTATGGTTCTTCTGCATTGAGTGGTGTGATAAATATTAGAACCAAGTTTCCTCGACTAGAGCCTAAAACAAAAGTGATTATTAATTCGGGATTGTACAGTTCTCCAGCTATTTCAAACAAATGGTATGATGACGCTCCTTATTATGCGGGTGCTAGCTTTGTTCATTCAAGAATTATAAATAACAACTTGGATATTGTCTTGGGGGGTAACTTTTTTAAGGACCATGGATATATTGGCCCACCTGTAGAGGATTCAAGCATTATCGATACATTGACTAATTTCAGTAATAGGGACATGATTAAGACTAGAGGTAGATTTAATTTCAATGTAAGATATCGGTCAAAAAAAGTTGAAAATTTAAATGTGGGTATTAATGGTAATTTTATGGCAGCAGCTTCCAATTTTGTATTGGCTTGGTTTGATGATTCGATTAGTAAGTTTAATGCTTACCCAGGGGCAGTTGCATTACAAAATCAATTGATATTTAACATAGACCCGTATATAAACTATGTTTCTACTAATGGTGTTAAACACAGTTTAAAGACTCGAATTTTTGTAACTGACAATTCGATAACAAATAATCAGTCCAATTCCAGCAAGTTGTGGTATAGTGAATACCAGCTTCAAAGAAAATTTACGGGCATTCAAGCATTAAATTTCACTGGCGGAGTTGTGGCCAATATCGCTAAATCAAATTCAGCTATTTATCAAGGAAGCGGTAGCTCAGAAAATGAAATAGCCAACATAGCGGGATATTCTCAAATTGACAAAAAGTTTGGTAAAATTTTAAATGTCTCTGGAGGATTTCGAATGGAGTATTTCAAAATGAATGATGTTGAGAGTGTTGTAGAGCCGGTTTTTAGGATGGGTATTGGATTAAAATTGACGAAAGGAAGTACTTTTCGATACAGTTATGGGCAAGGATTTCGCTTTCCAACAATTACTGAAAGATTTATCCGCACAGACTTGGGTTCTTTTGGTGTATTTCCAAATCCTAATTTGCAGCCTGAAACATCTACAAATACCGAAATTGGTGTAAAACAAGGATTTAAATTTGGAAAATTAGTAGGGTATTTAGACATAGCGGGTTTTCATCAAGAATATGAAAATACAATAGAATATCTTTTTGGACTGTGGGGCGACCAATGGCCACTTTATGGGTTTAAGTTTTTAAATACTGGAAGCACGCGAGTTCGCGGTCTCGATATCTCATTGATGGGGAAGGTGGAATGGAGTGATAATGCTGACATAACTTTTTTAGGTGGGTATACTTATGTATTACCGGTTGCCTTAGACCCAAATGTAGTCTACGCGGAAGAAGAAACTCCTGGAGGAGTTCAAACCTTTAGTTATATGTCAACATCTATGGATACTACCGATCATCTCTTAAAATACCGATTTAAGCATTCTGCGAAGTTCAATACTGATATTCGTGTCAAACGGTTCACAGTAGGATTCAGTACACGATATTACAGTCATATTTCAAATATTGATACTGCCTTTGCTGTTCTTGAATTACTGACTGCATTTGATCCCAATACGCAAAACATTCAGTATGTGGATTATTGGAATAGTCATAAATTCGGCATCACAATTTTTGATGCAAGATTCGGATTTAAATTTAATGATCATGTGAAAATCAGTTTGGTTATCAATAACCTATTTAATAAAGAATACGCTTTAAGGCCAATGAAAATAGAACGTCCAAGAACTACCGCAATTCAACTTGTGTGTAATTTTTAATCAATAAATTCTCTTATTGCAAGAACAGGGAATGTTGATATCTTGCACTACAAGTACTCCAGATGAGAGCTGAAAAATACATTTTATCAATGGATCAGGGAACAACGAGTTCCCGGGCAATATTATTCGATGAGAATGCTGAAATATGTTTTGTAGCACAAAAAGAGTTTAAACAAATTTTTCCTTCTCCAGGATGGGTAGAACATAACCCATTAGAGATTTTAGCCGCACAATTAGAAGTCGTTAATGAAGTAATTAGTAATGTCAATCCTGAAAATATTTTGGGGATAGGTATTGCGAATCAGCGAGAAACAACTGTGGTATGGAATAAAGAAACGGGTAAGCCCATATATAATGCAATAGTTTGGCAAGATAAAAGGACAGCTTCTCTTTGTAACGAACTTAAACTTAATGGTCATGAGAAACTGTTTACGAAAAAAACAGGTTTAGTTATTGACGCGTACTTTTCAGCTACCAAGTTGAATTGGATACTGAATAATGTAGCAGGTGCTAAAGAATTGGCGAAAGATGAAAAACTACTTTTTGGAACGATAGATACCTGGTTGATTTGGAACATAACTCAAGGAGAGGTACACGCGACAGATTACAGTAATGCTTCTCGAACACTTTTGTATAACATACATGAGTTGTGTTGGGATGAGCAATTACTTCAGTTATTAAATGTGCCTCAAAACATGCTGCCAGAGGTGCGAAGTTCTTCAGCAGGTTACGGGCATTATGTATACAACGGTATACGTATACCGATTGGAGGTGTTGCTGGCGATCAGCAAGCTGCTTTATTTGGACAGCATTGTTTTAGTGCTGGAATGGTAAAAAACACCTATGGCACAGGTTGCTTTATGCTGATGAATACGGGAGATGACGCAGTTGAATCTAAAGCAGGCCTGATAACAACTATTGCATGGGGAATCAATGGTAAGGTTTCTTACGCATTGGAGGGAAGTGTTTTTATAGCAGGAGCTGCCATTCAGTGGCTTCGAGATGGATTGGCTCTTTTCGAAAACGCATCAGATTCAGAAAGCATCGCATTGACATCGATTGATTCTGAAGAGGTTTATTTTGTGCCCGCCTTTACAGGGTTGGGGGCACCTTATTGGGATATGGAGGCTCGAGGTGCAATTTTTGGATTAACCAGGGATTCTGGAAAAGGACAAATTACGAAAGCAGCGTTAGAATCGATTGCATTTCAAACAAAAGACTTGATTTCAGCGATGGAATTAGATACGAATAAGAACTTTTCAATGCTGGCAGTCGACGGTGGAGCGAGTGCAAATAATTTTTTAATGCAATTTCAGGCTGATATACTAGGGGCTAGCATACAACGGGCTGCAATTATCGAATCCACTGCTTTAGGTGTAGCATATCTAGCTGGACTTCATGTTGGTTTGTGGTCATTTTCGGAGCTGGAAAAAAGTAAAAAAAATAGTCAAGTTTTTGAGCCGGCTATGGGCGAAGAAAAAAGGGAACGTCTTTACAAAGGCTGGTTGAAAGCAGTAAGTAGAACGATGAATTGGATAGAGTAATGGATTCTTCAAAGCATATATTTTCGGCAGATCGCAGATCGCAACTAATGACTGAGCTGGTCAAAAGAAAATTCGATATTGTAGTTATAGGAGGAGGAATTACGGGAGCTGGAATTGCTTTGGATGCCGCAACAAGAGGGTTGTCAGTTGCCCTAATTGAAAAAAGTGATTTTGCCTCTGGCACATCAGGGCGTTCTACGAAGCTAATTCATGGTGGTTTGCGTTATTTAAAAAACCACGAATTCAATTTGGTTAAGTCGGTTGGAAGGGAGCGTTCTATTGTTTTTCAAAATGCTCCTCACCTTGTAGTTCCCGAAAAAATGCTTTTACCACTTTTTGAAGGCGGCTCATATAGTAAGTTCAAAACCAACATTGGCCTTTGGTTATATGATCGATTAGCTTCAGTAAATAAAAAAGAGCGCCGGATCATGCTTAATTCAAAGGAGACGCTGGCCAAGGAGCCACTACTCAAAGAAAATGGAATTCTTGGTGCAGGATTTTATTCTGAATACAGAACAGACGATGCTCGTTTGACATTGGAAGTAATGAAAACAGCTTCTTCACAAGGAGCTTTGTGCCTTAATTATATCCGTTGTTCTGGGGTTAATATCAGCAGTGAGGATTATAGCCAAGTTTTATGTACAGATTTTTTTGGTTCAAAGGACTTTGTAATTACTGGAAAAAAAATTGTTAATGCAACAGGACCGTGGGTAGATGAAATTAGGGGAATTGAAGTTCCGAATGGACTTGAAAAACAAGTGTATCATTCAAAAGGGGTTCATCTTGTTGTTCCATGGGAGAAGCTCAACGTAGAAAATGCCGTTTATTTTGATGTAGGGGATGGAAGAATGATATTCGTAATACCTCGATTTAGCACAACTTATATCGGTACTACAGATACGCCCTATGAAGGAAATTTAGAAAACCCTTCAGTTAGTATGAATGATGTTGATTATTTACTAAAAGCCGTTAATAACATGTTCCCGGCAGTAAATTTAAGTGCAGGGGATATTGTGTCTTCTTGGAGCGGTTTACGTCCATTGATTTATGAAGCAGGTAAAAAACCATCAGAAATGTCCAGAAAAGATGAAATATTTGTTTCTGATTCTGGATTGATATCAATAGCAGGAGGTAAGCTGACGGGTTACAGATTAATGGCGAAAAATGTCGTTGACTTGATTTGTAAACAACTAGAAATTTCTCAGGATTGCAGGACAGAATCTATTCGGTTAATAGGTGGGGAATTTAAATCTACGGGATTAGTTTCGGCCTATATTACGAATTTAAAAACAAGAATGAAGAGTTATCAATTGAATGTGAAAGATGCCGAAATGTTGGTGCGTTCATTCGGTAAACAAACAGACATTATCCTAAACAAGACTCGTGATTTTGAGGAGCACAAGCTGGTACAGGCACTAGCGTGGTTTTGTTTAAGAAATGAGCAGGTCAGCACACTGGCAGACTTTTACATTCGAAGGACAGGGTTTCTTTATTTTCAACCAGAAAAGATTTCAGAGAGCCTGGAAGTTATTGTGCCGACCTTTTCAGCGTACTTAAAATGGGATCGGCAAAGAATTGATAAGGAACGATTAGGGATGATTTGCATTCTTGAATCGATCAATAAATTCAGTAATGAAACAATTTAATGTTGAGATAAAAAAAACGGCAAGGTATTTTCAGATTGGGGAAATAACAGCTCGGACAAAGGAAGTGTGGTTTGTTCTTCATGGATATGGTCAATTGGCTAATTATTTTTTAAAGAAGTTTAATATTCTGGATAATGGGCAAAGAGTAATTATTGCTCCTGAAGGCTTGCATCGTTTTTATTGGAAAGGATATTCGGGCAAAGTTGTCGCCTCTTGGATGACTAAAGAGGATCGACTTTCTGATGTGAAAGATTACATTCAGTTTCTAGATGGTATTTATTCACATTTACAAATTGAGTCAATGGTTCATGTGAAATTACTGGGTTTTTCACAGGGTACTGCAACGGCATGTAGATGGGCCCTTCTGGGTGATTCAAAATTTGATGAATTGATTTTGTGGTCAGGCACTTTCCCTAGAGATATAAACTACAATGAGCATAAACAGGAATTAAATACCTTGAATGTTAAACTCGTAATTGGAGAACAAGACGAATTTTATTCGATGGAAGAAGCAGTTGCACATCAAGACTGGGTAACAAGACAAGGAGTAAATGTAGAATTCAGTTCTTTCAGTGGAGGGCATGTTATAGATGAAGAAACTTTGTTGAATATGGTGTGACTCTTAAAAAATTGCCGTTAGACGAACGTTCAATCTTCTCGAAGTCAAATAGCTTGGAACGGCATAGGACCGGCTGCTTACATCTTTTATCCAATTGTAAGAAATCACATTGTTAATGTCTAGTAAATTGAATACTTCTAAACTAATTTTTAGTTTGCTAATCTTTCTTATTAAGGACCCTTCTTTTTTCCTGTCTTTCTGCTCTTGTGAGAGTATTTCTTTAGCAAATCCTATGTCTACCCGTCTGTATGGAGGAGTTCTTAGTACGTCTCTCCATCTGTCGTGATTCGGAGGACCATAGGGGAGTGCAGCACCAAAAATCAGGTTAAGATTAATGCTGAATGTTTCCCATTTAATTTTGCTTCCAGGAATTAAGTCTTTGGGCATGTGGTCTTGGAAAAATAAACCAATTGATACGCGCTGATCTGTTGGTCTAGGAATAAATCCAGGTTCCGTTAAGGTACTGTCTGTTACAACGCTGTTGGCGGTGTATCCTGAAATTATTTCTTCTCCTTCGTCGTTGAAATAGGTGTAATAGCTATCGTTAATGATGTCTTCTTCTGTCTTTAAGTAACCAACTGTTAACCACGATTCAATTCCTTTTACAAATTCACCATTTATTTTGAGGTCAGCCCCATATGCATAACCAGTAGCCATATTTTCCGCAAAATATCGAAGTTTAACGTTATCTACTTCGTAGGGAACAATATCAGTTAGGTACTTGTAATACGCTTCTGTTGTAAGCTTGAATGGACGATCCCATAATCGAAAAACATAATCACCACCAACTACAACATGATAGGAGTTTTGAGCACGAATCGTTGGATTTAAAATGCCGTCAAAGCTTCGGTATTCTCTGTAAAATGCGGGTTGTGAATACTTCCCTAAAGTGAGTCTAAATGCTACTGATCGACGGTACAATTTATGTTTGTTCCAATAGTACCATCTTGGTTTATATTCTGTTACGATTCTTGGGCTTATTACATTTTGGCCATTATAGCTCCAATAATGTGATCGTACACCAATGTTTAATTTTAAATAGGCATTGCTCTCGAAAGTTGTATCCTTTAAACGCGCAGAATCTTTCATTTCACTTCTTCCTAAAAAAGTAATTTCTTTCTTTTTAAATGTGTAGAAATTACTTTGTATATATCCTTGCGCTCGATGACTACTTACGGAGTTTTTTGCTTTAACCACTTCAAAAAGCTCGAGGTATTGATATGGTTGCAGAGCGGGTTGAGTGTAGCCGACCGAATCACTTACGTGAGGTATAGATTAACCAGCAGAATCCAGCATGTTCCATTCGCTTAAAACGTCATCGATGCGCTCATGTTTATACGTCCCACCCCAAAGTAATTCCCAATTGCGATATCTATGCTCTCCTTTATGGGCGACTGCGTAAACGGTCCCATTAAGCTCATTTCTTGCATGTTCAACGTAGGAGCCAACACCCCGATTATAAGCACTTTCTCCAAATTCTTCAGAGCTAATGTCTCTCTCTAATTCGTCTAAATAATATTGACCTAAAATGTCAAAATTTTCCGATTCTATTGTTTGGAAAATAGAACCAATGAACCGAACCTTTGTTTTATTGTTCGAGGAGATAAATCGGCTTCGAAATGCTGCTAGATAGGTGTTGAATTGACTTATTTCTTGACCTTCAAAAAATACACTTAATCGAAGGGCCTCATTGACAGTTCCAAATTCAGACTCAGCATTTTCTGGAACAATTCGATACTTATTAAGAGCGCCATACCCCATTAATGAATGTTCCCAGCTACCTCTTGAATAGGTTATTCTGGTTTGAAAGTCCGCAAAAACGGGCCTGTATTGTCCTTTCGTAGGTAATGCATTGAAAAGATATCCATTAGACCGGTAACGTACTCCGGTATTGTAAGACCACAAATGATTTTTTGATTCATTTCCGAATTGAATGTCAGCGCCAAGAATACTAGTGCTAACAACTCCTTCAAATCTTGTTGGTCTTTTGTAGGTAATATCAAGAACAGATGACATTTTATCTCCATACCTGGCTTCGAATCCACCTGCAGAAAAGCGAATGCTGCTGATCATACTTGGATTAATGAAGCTGAGACCTTCTTGTTGTCCTGATCGGGCGAGAAATGGCCTGTAGATTTCAACGTCATTAACGTAAACCAGGTTTTCATCGAAATTACCTCCGCGAACATTGTATCCAGCACTAAGCTCGTTAGAAGAACTTACGCCGATTCCGCCTGTTTTTAATAGATCTTCGAAATTGCCCATTGGAGAAGTCAGTGATCCAGGTTTAAGTATGGGCAAAGTATCTAAGCCTGGTTCTTTCAAAACAGTATCGATATACACAGTACCAAGCTCTTGTTTTAATTTAATTCGAAGTCGAACAACCTCATTGTCTTTTAATCGAAAGGATGCTTGGTATTTTTGAAAGCCTTCTGCCTCTACAATAATGTTGAGAACTTGATTGGAAGGAACCTCGATATTAAAACTTCCGTCAACGTCTACATAAGCACCGTAGCTCATGCTAGGAATGCTGATTTCAGCGTCCAGAACCGGCTCATTTCCATGAACTACTTTTCCTTTAAGGATAGCATTTTGGCCAAAAGCTTGGACTGGTAGTAACAAAACTAGAAAAACGATATAGTGCAGTGCTTTCATCTAATGCCTGCCAAAAGTAACTGATTTAGCACCAATAGAACAGTAAGACAGAAGAAATATTGCGTTGGTCAGTCTTATTTTTGGCGCTTGAAATCGCCATTTTTCCATGCCTCAATAAATTTAGACCACGCAAAGGGATTCATTAAGCTGATAGGTGGTGCTTGGCCGGAGTGGTACAACTTGCTTTGATGGTGAGCCATTGCCCATTTAAAATTGACATCTCCATCTCCTGGTGTTCCAAGCATTCTGTCTCTCATGTCGGCATGTTCTAGATTTTTCCTTGCTCTTTCCAGATTGTCGTCTGGAATGTCGAATTCCAGGAAAGCTTGAGCGAATTCCTCTTTACTAGGCCAGGGATAGATGTAAACTGGCTGGATAAGAAAGGTGTCCGTTTCCATCATAAAATACATGGTATACTTATCATTCGTAATCGTATCAGGTATTGTCAAATACGAATCCTTGTAACTAACACTCGTAAATCGAATAAGATCGCCTGGTGCTGCGACAATAGAGAAATATCCATACAAATCAGCTAATCGCCCTGATTTGCGACTTTTATTGTAGATACCCGCATAGGGAACCGGGATCAAACTGTCAGAGTCAATAACAAATCCTGAAAATTGAATATAGTGTGTTGAATCATTTTTAGACATCTGATCTAACTTTTGACAAAATGCCTGATTGCCAAACGCCAGGAGTGCAATAATTAGAATAGAATATGTGATGATTTTAGCCAATGCTCAAAAGTACAAATTAATAACTCAGTAGTATTCCACTTAGTGTTTCAAACAAGTTTTTTAACAATACTTTGCATTTCATAATTCAATATTAGCTTTAAATACGGTAGTGTTCTTTCTTTCGTCGGTTATCGTCGCTACTAATTTGTGTTTACCGTTGGTAATTTTATTGTATTGATCAAAAGGAACGCGCAGCAAGTTCGACTTCGGATTATAGAAAGAATGAAACCAAACACCATCAATTTTGACTTTATACGTATCGATACCTGATAAATTGTCTGAAATTTTAAATTTAATTTCTTGAGTGGTTTTGTATTTTTTATTATCCAAATTTAATGGAATGATTTTAGGTTTAATCGTGTCTATAGCAATGGCGTAATTTCCAAAAGAGCGAACTTTGCTGCTAACCCAGCCGTCCTTGATTGTCCCCCCTTTTGACGAGAGTCTCTTCATGTTTTTACTCAATTCAGCAATAACTAACTTATTTTGATGAGCCGGTTTAACACCCGCTAATTTTAATTTCAAAATATAATATTTATGAATGGGTACCGAGTCGGTATTGAAATCGAATACAGCTGAAATCGTATTGTGTCGGGCGGGATATTCTTGAAATTGAATTGTAGCATCGTCATATAGCGCACCTTGAGGGAGGTAAGCTTTAAAGTTACTACGTACTATTTCATTTTTCTTCGATGCATTGAATTGGATGGGATTGGGTTTTTGCGTGTTTTGCATTTTTAGACTTGGTTCACCTTGTAATTCGAAATTTAATTCCGATTTGTTTCCATATACGTCAGAAACGATGTACTTCATTTTTTTGACTTCATTTTGTTCAAAAATCAAAATTCCTTTATCCTTAATCTTCCCGTAGATGTCGAGCTTGTTATTTTTTGACAGAAAGGATTTGTGGTAGCTTTCTTTGCGAAACCTATACTGTAGGTAGTCCATGTGCGTATTAATGTAACGATTGGTGTAAAAATTTAATCTTTCAAGCTTTTGTTGGAAAATAAGCGAATCCCCATCGTACAATTCAATCGAATAAATGCCGCATTTATTAGGAGCTTCATTTAATTTATCAATGGTATTTATAGCGAGACCAATTTTTCCATGAATCATAATGGGTGCTTTTCTTTCTAAGTTGTACCCTTCGGTGGTTTTGACTGCAGAATAAATTATATCTGTATTTTTTCCATTAATATTAGCACCGTTTAGTGAATAGATTTTTATTCCTTTTACAATAGGAGGGATGTCATCCTTTACATCGAATTCGAAAAGTAATGGATTAATTGGTTCCTCTGTTTTTGTATCTCTAATTTCAAAGTGTAAATGAGGCGCGACTGAGCTGCCAGAATTTCCTGAAAAGCCTATAACTTGCCCCCTTTCAACGGGAAATTGTTCTGGGCCTGGATACAGTGTAATGGTTTCTTTTTCTTTTTTTCGTTGAGCTTTTCTAACAAATGCCTCTATTTCTGAAGTAAAACTCTTGCAATGTGCATAAACGGATGTGTATCCATTCGGGTGTTGCACATAAATACATAATCCATAGCCCCAATGAGAGACATTAATTCTTGCAATATACCCTTCTTCGATGGCGTACAATTTGTAGCCTTCTCTGTTGTTGGTTTTAATGTCTAACCCAGTATGGAAATGATTCGATCGGAGCTCAGCAAAATTTCCTGCTAAAACTAGCGGAATTTTTAAAGGTGCTGAAAAATTTATGTCTTTATAACGATTCTGCGAAAATGCTTGACAATAAACCAGAATAACTAAAGCGGTTATTGTCAGCCTAATTTTGAGTATCATATTCATCATTGTGTTTGGCGAATGAACAACTACATCAAGTTGAACCTTGGCGAAAATAACAGTTGAGATGTTCTCTTTTCTAATTTTATTGTTAAAGATTTTAACAATCAGTTCGCTAAAAATTTGGTTGGTGACAATTCAATCCTATTTTTGTATTAGTTGAAACCTATGACTTCTATGAGCTCACCGAATGTTGTAAATGAAGTAAAGTCCAATATCGAAAAATTGATTGGATTAAGAGAGGGTCTAAAACGCGAGAAAATCGCGTTGCTTGAAGCTAACAGATTGTTAGAAAAGACCGTAGAGGAACAGCAATCAGAGATTAAGGAACTACATGGGACAATTGAAATGTTAAAGATGGCAAAATCAATAGCCGTGGCGGATGGAAATAGTACCAATGCCAAGCTTAAGATTAATGAATTAGTTAGAGAGATTGATAAATGTATCTCTCTACTGAATAAATAGACATGAGTGAACTATCCATAAAGGTAACCATTGCAGGAAGGACTTATCCACTTACCATAGAAAGGGCTGAAGAGGAAAAAATTCGTAAAGCGGTCTCCCGAATCAATGAAAACATTAAGCATTTGCAGGATAATTATGCTGTGAAAGATACCCAGGATTTATTGGCTATGACAGCGCTTCAGTTCTCTACGCAGAATGACTTGTTAGACTCTGCGGTAGAAGCGGATAAGCTAGAAAATGCGATGGTAGAAGTAAATACAATGCTCAAGACTTATTTGAATCAGTAATTCTGTTCCTGTCATCTTTTTTAAACGTAAAAGATGGATATAACTAGTGTGCTTATAGGTGTCGTAGTCGGCCTTGTCATAGGGTCAGTCCTCATGTTTCTTTTTCTCGATAAGATGATGAAGTCTCGTAAGAAAGGTGTGATCGAGGAAGCTGTGAAAGAAGGTCAGGCGATTAAGAAAAATAAAATTTTTCAGGCTAAGGAGAAATTTCACCAGCTCAAACAAGAGCATGAAAAGAAGGTTAACGAAGAGAATCGAAAATTGCAAAGTCGTGAGGATAGTTTCCGTTCTAAGGAGAAAAATTTAACGAAGCAAATTGAAGAGCAATCTCGAAAAGAGAAATTAGTTGACACTCAGCAGGCGCAGTTAGAAAGTCAACAAGATTTGGTCAGAAAAAGACAGGAAGAACTAAATAAGTTAAATGATCAATACGTTGTTGAGTTGGAGGCTATTGCTGGTTTAACTAGAGACGATGCCAAAACGCAAATGGTTAATGCACTCAAAGATGAAGCCAAAACGGACGCAATGGCGCACGTAAAGGAGATTATGGATGAGGCAAAAATGAATGCTTCAAAAGAAGCGAAAAAAATTGTAGTCCAAACCATCCAACGAGTTGCTACCGAGCAAGCTATAGAAAATTCGGTCTCTGTTTTCAATATAGATTCGGATGAAATTAAGGGTAGAATTATTGGAAGGGAAGGAAGAAATATTAGGGCTATAGAAGGTGCAACGGGGGTTGAAATAATTGTAGATGATACTCCTGAAGCCATTATTTTATCTTGTTTTGATCCCGTAAGGAGAGAGATAGCCAGATTGGCTTTGCATCAATTGGTTTCAGATGGTCGAATTCATCCGGCTAGAATTGAAGAAGTTGTTGCCAAGACCAAAAAGTCAATTGATGAAGAAATTATTGAAATTGGCAAGAGAACTTGTATTGATTTAGGAATACATGGACTTCATCCTCAATTAACGAAAATGGTTGGAAGGATGAAGTACAGATCATCTTATGGTCAGAATTTGTTGCAACATTCTAGGGAAGTAGCGAACTTATGTGCTACGATGGCTTCAGAATTAGGGTTAAATCCAAAAGTGGCTAAAAGAGCAGGCTTACTTCACGATATAGGAAAGGTTCCCGAGGATGAGCCTGAAATACCGCATGCTATTCTGGGCATGAAAATGGCCGAAAAATTTGGTGAGAAGAAAGATGTATGTAATGCCATAGGAGCACACCATGATGAAATTGAAATGACAACTTTGATTTCGCCAATTGTTCAGGTGTGTGATGCGATATCTGGTGCAAGACCTGGAGCTAGGAGGGAAATAGTAGAGTCTTACATTCAAAGAATCAAAGACTTAGAGGGCCTTGCTCTTGCTTATCCTGGCGTGCAAAAGTCTTTTGCTATTCAAGCAGGTAGAGAACTAAGAGTGTTGGTTGAAAGTGAAAAAGTATCCGATAAACGAGCAGAAGAATTGTCATTTGAAATTTCTCAAAAAATCCAAACAGAAATGACTTATCCGGGTCAGGTTAAGGTGACGGTAAT
>JABJPZ010000199.1 GCA_018663635.1 Crocinitomicaceae bacterium | reverse complement strand
TTGCATGATCAGCAAGAGCCAAACATTCGGCAAGATGTCCCATTCCAATGTCTTTTGTGCATTCTGGCCAAAAAACAATCATTGTGATTTATTAAATATAATCCCAATATACTGTATCTTCGGCGGGAATATCGGTATTTGCGACTCTTCCTATCACTTGCTCGAAATATTTTGGCTCAATGCCCATCCCAGGTCTTTTGATACTTAACATATTTCTGGTTATCAAAGTCCCTTGCTTGATTTCAACATTGGAAACAATACTTTTACGGTTATTAAGGCGAGTTACCGATTCATCTTGACTCGGTCTTTTGATTCCATCGCCAAGAGCGGATTCTATATCACGAACCCCTTCGACCAACTCTTTGAGTTCCGCTGGCTCAGCAGAAAGCATATGATCTGGTCCATCTGCATTGTGGTCATTTGTGAAATGCTTTTCAATTAGATCCGCACCAATGGAAGCTGCTGCAAAGCTGCAAATGTTACCAAGGGTATGATCTGAGTAACCAACGGGCAAACCAAATTCTCTTTTCATGGATGTTATGCATTTTAAATTGGCTTGGGTGACTTTAGCGGGATAATTCGTCACGCAGTGTAGCAAAATAAGGTCATCGTTGTTTTCGCTGAGTATCGCTGAAACGCTTTCTCTCACCTCCTCCATGGTACACATCCCTGTTGAAAGAATAATGGGTTTGCCGATAGCAGCTACCTGCTTAAGGAAGGGAATGTTGCAAGCGTCATCAGACCCTATTTTGTATATAGCACAGTCAAGCTTTTCAAGTAATTCGATATCATCCAAGTGACTGGGAGTTGAAAACACCAGAATGTTGTTTGCAGAACAATAATTCCAAATGTCCTGATGGAGAGTGAAATCGATTTCATATTGTTTGAACAAGTCATATTGATTCGCTATGCCTGTGTTCGGCATGTCATATGTGGCTTTTTTGCTCGCAATAGTATTGGCTTTGTATGTTTGCAATTTTACGGAATCGGCACCGGATCCAATTGCTAAATCAATAAGCCTTTTAGCTTCTTCAAAGTTGAGGAAATTTCCACCGATTTCTGCAATTATATGGATAGGATGGCCACCTCCTATTAGAAAACTATCTAGTTTTACTGATTTCATTTTTACTTGCAAGTAGGTCTTTTCCTTCGATGCCATGGTTTAAATACAAATCTAATATGCTCATGGAATGTATGAATCCATTATGGATTTGAGAATATTCAGGGTGTTTGAAATCTTGATAGGTTAAGTTCACGTTATTGCTGATAAACTTTTCTTCATTTAGGTAGTTTTTCCCGAAAGAACCTGATAGGTAGTGACTTGCATTTGTCTTTTGGCAAATTTCAAGGATGAGGTCAGAACCAAAATTCTTGGTTTTCAAATCAGAGGCCATGACCCACGGCCTATTAATCTCGAATGAATTTAAAAAAAACTGAATAATAGCTATATTTAAATCAATTAACTTAATCCATTTACTTTTAATTAAATCGATAAAATCTGGACCGACATCATTCCAATAAGGTGTACTACTGTAGTTCAGTTTTAATGTTTTTGTTATTTTATCTCGCCAATTATTTGCGTTCTCAATTAGTACTTCATTAATATTCTGTTTGAACTTTCCTTTAGAAATAACAGGTACATTTAGCCAGATCCAACTATCTTTATTACGCATCTTATTCCTGTTCTCAAAATATCTTTTCTTGAATTGTACATTATCTAAAAAAACAACTTTATCGACATTATTAATTTTGTCAAAATAGCCCATCCAAGGCATGAATTCTGGTTGCTGTATAGAGATTAACATTTAAATCAAATATTTCACTAATTGAAATTGTTCTGCGTAACTTACATTGAACTTTTGCCCTGCATTAACCGCCTCATTCTCCCAGAATTTCAACCAGCCGGGTCCGAATTTCTTAACTTCGTTCTCATGCGCTAGTATCGATTTCATTTTTATTTCGAAAAAATTTGATATATCCACATAAAAGTTCGGTATGAATGTTTTGGTATTCGTGTACATATTGCTTTGGTACATAAGTATTTTCTTAACTTTTCTTCCGGCCGTAAGGGTGGCTTTGGCAATAGCTTGATGGTCTTGATGTACGTCGTTATCCCAATGTGTATAGATCAAATCTGTCTCATGCTCGTCAATGACTCTCTCAATATCAGCTATAATCTTATGATCAAATTTTACTTCTTTTGTAGGATAATTAAGATAGGTTAACTCGCAATCAAGTATCTTTGCGGCGTTCTTACCCTCTTTTAGGGCAACGTCAGCACCTCTGATTAATTTCCCGTAATGGTCGTGGTATTCCGAATTCGTAATTACGAGTATCAAAACTTCTTCGCCATTAGCCCTGTGTTTGGCCAATGTTCCACCACATCCAATTTCACAATCGTCAAAGTGAGCACCTATAGCTAAAACTTTCATTGTTTTCTAAGAATCAAGTAACCATCTAATAGAAGAGCATCCAAATCTGAATTTAAAAATGTTTTAATGCTCTCTTCTGGACTACAGCAGATTGGTTCTCCATGTAAGTTGAATGAAGTATTTAATAAACCTCCAATACCGGTTTTTTGTTCGAACGCCTTTAGCAAATCGTATAGCTCAGGATTATGTTTTTGCTCTAGAATTTGCGGTCTAAGTGTGTCATCTGCAGGGTGCAAGGCTGCTTTTAAATGAGATTTCGCTAGCTCAGTCGAATCCATACCTATAGTCATATATGGACTATTTAAATTTTTGGGATTAATCAGATAATC
>JABJPZ010000198.1 GCA_018663635.1 Crocinitomicaceae bacterium | reverse complement strand
TTTGGTACTATGAAGAAGACGATATTGAAATGGAAGAAGTAGGTTTAGACTTCAAAGAAATGACTTCTGTCCCTTTTAATTTGCATCCCGTAGAAGATTTGTACGCGGTGTAAAAATTATTCGTTAAATTTAGAAATAAGGTTAAACCCTTGAAAAGCATGAGATTACTCTACGTATTCTTGCCGCTTGCCCTAATGCTTTGCTCAGTTTCACTGAAAGCACAATTAACATGGGAATTTGTTAATGAGCTTTCCGATGGAAATCTAGTTGAAGTTAGTGCGGTTGAAGCAGACGTCCCAAGGTCATGCATCTACGTGACAGGATCTTGTGTTGGTGATATGTCATCGGCATTCACTACAGGCTTAAATGGAACTCCAGATTTTTCAATTTCTTATGGTGGTAGAGATGGCTTTGTTGCCAAATACCTGACAGATGGTACTTTTGTTTGGGCTTTTCGAATTGGGGGGCCGAATAATGATAGGGTCAACGATGTTGCGGTTGATTTAAATGGGGACATTTATATTACCGGAGGATTTATAGGTTCTATTGATTTTAAGGGAACAGAGACCATTTCTTCTCTAAATACCAGCGTTTTCGGTGCTGAAGATATATTTTATGCCAAATACGATTTAGATGGTAAAGTTCAGTGGCACAAGGAAGAGGGAGGTGGAGCTGCAGACGCTGGAGAAAGAGTGGAAGTTCTGAATTCCAATGTTTTTTTTGCCGGAGAATATCAAGTTTCTGGATCAACCGAAATAGGTGGAGCAACGCCTTTCGATTATAGTATAGGTGTTGGCGGTATTGACATTTTTTTAGTCTCAATGGATTTAAGTGGTGTTCCTTTATGGAATGCGGATGCTGGCAGTCCTGCGGATGATCAATTGGGGGGTGTTGCTGTTGAAAATGACTCGGTTTATCTAGTTGTTAATTACAACGATGGGGGATTAATGTTTCGGGACTTTGCTCCCAACATGTCGTCGCTTCTGGTAAATGGTTTTTTTGGGACGTACAATGTGGCATTGTGCTCGTTTAATTCTACAACTGGTTTGTATGGATGGGTAGAACAAATTAGTGGTAACGGCAATGAATTAGTAAACGATGTAATTGCAAACGGTACGAGTTTAATTTTAACTGGAACTTATAATGCGGGTATTGTTATTCCGTTTCTTGGTGTTGGACCAAATAGTGTAGGGAGATTTAGTGCTATAACCATTGCTTTGGACAATAATTCGGGTGCCGGTATATGGTACGAAGTGGAGCAAACGGTTGCAGGAACAGACGCTGTTTCCAAATGCCTGTCGTTTGATCAATCAGGAAATATAATTGTAGCCGGTGAATTTTCTGGAACATTAGATATTCAGAGCACCCATTTAGTAAGCAGTGCCGGCGGTAATGATTTGTACACGATTGCTTATGATAATTCAGGCGCATACCTTTTTCATGATAGCGCATCTTCTGTAATTAATATTAAGGTAAATGATTTGGCAATAGATGGTTCTGATGGCATTCATTTTGTAGGTGAAAATACTTCGAATGTAATATTCGGTTCTAATTCTACTTCAAGCAGTGGCTTTCAAGACGGTTATTGTGCGAAACTAAGTTTTTGTGATGCTTCTTTTTCCTATGCAAGTAATGTATTTTGTTCTGGTAATCCAAATGAAGTTCCTGTGATTTCTGGTGATGCGGGAGGTTTATTCTCTGAGCCGAGTGGAAATCTTGTATTTGCCAACGTTGCTACAGGAGAAATTGACTTAAGCTCATCATTGGTTGGGGTCCCTTATTCAATTACATACACTGCTCCAAATGGCTGTCAAGAAATTCAGTTTGTTACAATTTTATTAAACGCTCCACCAGTTTTTACATTATGCCCCAATGATACCACCGTATCAAACGAAATTGGCTTATGTACAGCCAATGTTACCTACAGTGATCCAATAGCCCTCGATGACTGTGGTTCAGTAGGTATTTTACAAACGGATTTAACAGGATTAACTTCAACCAACGATTTCCCTGTTGGTGTTCATGGCTTAGAGTATACCGCAACGGACTTAGCTGGAAATACGTCTATTTGTTCCTTTTCTGTAA
>JABJPZ010000020.1 GCA_018663635.1 Crocinitomicaceae bacterium | reverse complement strand
CGGTCAGATTGTTCGAGAGTTGAAATTCAACAGTACGAAGATGATAGATATGACAGGTGTTGATAAGGGTGTTTATATTGTAAGAGATATGGAAACCGGGGATATGATGGAAATCGTATTGATATAAAGAAGTTTTAAAGTAAATCATAATGGACAGGCTGGATTGCTTCTCTTTACACAAGAGTAAGTAGTTCAGCCTTTGTGATTCTTAAAAGATTAATTCAGCAGATAGAATAATACACAGTGCATAATTCGTTAGAGATAATCTCAAACAACAATTGATTACATTTGTTAGGTATAGAAATGCAGCTTACCTATGGATATTAATCCCATCAAAAATTGGCTTCCAAATGTTCGGAAACCAATAATTATTTCTGGTCCATGCAGTGCGGAATCCCGCGGCCAGGTAATCCAAACTTGCTCAAAACTTTCGAAATCAGGAAAAGTAAGTATTTTGCGAGCAGGTATATGGAAGCCAAGAACCCGGCCCAACTCTTTCGAAGGTGTTGGGTCTATCGGATTACCTTGGATTAAGGAAGCAGCAGAATTAACCGGATTGCCTTGCATAGTGGAGGTAGCCAATGCACAGCATGTAAAGGAAGCATTAAATGCGGGTATTGATATGTTTTGGATTGGTGCAAGAACCACAGTAAACCCATTTTCAGTTCAGGAGATTGCTGACTCTCTTGTCGGAAAAGATATCCCGGTTTTTGTAAAAAACCCTATTAATCCAGATTTACAGCTTTGGATAGGTGCCTTAGAAAGATTGAACAATGCTGGTGTAAAAAAACTTGGTGCTATACATCGTGGTTTTTCAACTTTTGATAAAACCCTTTATCGAAATGTTCCTAAATGGGATTTTCCAATAGAGCTTAAACGTCAGTTTCCTGATTTGCCAATTCTTTCTGACCCAAGTCATATTGGAGGAAAAAAGGAACTCATATCCATGTTATCTCAAAAAGCTCTTGATTTGGATATGGACGGTTTAATGATAGAGAGCCACATCGATCCAAGTAATGCCCTTAGTGATGCAGAGCAACAAATAACACCAACTGAGTTAGCGGCCTTGTTTAAGGGGTTAATTGTGAGAAGGAAAGATGTTAATGACGATGAACTCAGCTCGATGCTTTATAAATTGCGTAAAGAAATTGACCTAATTGATAGTGATATTTTAGAGAAATTAGCAGCGCGATTCAAAATTATCGAAGAAATTGGTGAAGAAAAGAGATTGAAAGGGGTTACTATATTACAAGTCGATCGTTGGAATGAAATAATTGCGACACGGAAGGAGCTTGCAAATAAATTGGGTCTTAGTGACGAGTTTGTAAGTCGATTATTGCAAATTGTTCACAAAGAATCAATCAATCATCAAATTAAAATAATGAATTAAGCCTTGCTAGTACAAATTCAGCGGTTATTCAACGCGATTTAAGCCATCAATTTGGCAATATTTTTTGTTCTAGAATTTTGTTCCAAAATAATTTTCACTAATACGGTTATTGGTATAGAGAGAATTAAACCAGGAACGCCCCAGACGAATCCCCAAAGCATTAGCATTATCAAGACGGTTACTGTATTTATTGAAAATGTTTTACCCATCATTATTGGTTCTAGTATTCCACCAAATAAAATTTGAACTGATGCAATAATGATGCAGAAAAGAGCCAATGTTCCTGTACTTTCAATTTCTGCTAAAGAAAAAATACTTAGGCATAAAGTAGAGATGACAGAGCCAACCATTTGAACAAAATTAATCGCAAACGCAAATAATCCCCAGAATATTGGAAAGCTCACATCGAAAGCGACACATGCTAAGCCGAATCCAATTCCAGTCAAAGCACTCAAAATAAACTTAACTTGAATAAATTTCACTATGCTTTTTTCAATTTTAAGCATCGTTTTTATAGCTGTACTTCTTCTTTTTACTACAGTAGAATTCATGATGCTTTGTAAATCTAAAGACCCGGCTAGAAGAAGAATTAAGAAGAAAAACAGCATCAATAGCTGTGTGATGAATTTTTGTAGGAACTGAATGGTGTTACCAAAATAATTTAATAAGCTCGAGTTACCGTCATCTCCTTGCAAAAAATTGTGTATGCTGTCATCTTCTATGGCGGTGCCTATTCCAAGAAATTGTTCTACAGGTCTAACTACTCCCAAGAGTTTATCTTCCATCTTGATTAACAATTCTGAGGTGTTAGAATTCATGATTTCATGGCTAGATAGTTGTACCAATTCACTGCTTAACTTGAAAAAGGAAAAAATAATTAGCATTACGGAAAACAAGGAAACAATTTTAGGTATTTTCTTCTTCTTCATCCAACGCATAAACGGAGTGAATAAAATGGATAGAAAAAGTGCACTTGCCAGAGGAATGAAAATGAAAGCGAGTAATTTTAACAGATAGAAAACAAGCGGAATGATCATAATAATGAGCATGTTTTTTATGGCCTTAACATCTAGCGCTGTGTTTCTTAGGTTTTTTTGAGTAGAATCGTTTTCCATGGGTTAGAAATCTATTGTGAAAAAGGTACGGATTGTTTCAATTAAAAGAGCTAATAAATGGATGTATCTCAAACATTAAAGCAGAAGGATAAAAAAATAGCATTATTTATTTTCTTCATCTGTAATATTTGATTGAGTAGATTCAATCTCATTTTTTTTCTCCGAGTCGTTAAACGCGGTGGGGAGTAGTTTGATTCCCTTTTTCTCCGCCATTTTTACCAGAAAAGGAAGAAGTAGTGAGGATCCTGGAATTAGTACAAAGGGTACACCTAAACCAACTGCTTTGAAAATATCTACGATTTGACTTTTTAACTCTTTTTCTTCTTCTTTTGAAATATTTCCTTCCTTCAAGTATTTGACCATGATTTTGGACGCATCTTGGGTTTCTCTGGCTTCTTGCCCTAAATTTTCAAATAGTAATTGAATTGCTTTTAAGCTCTTTTCTTTATTGGATTGTAATTTTCTGACAAACTCTTTGCTCCCCTTATTCTCTAGGTGTTTTAATTCTTCTGATAACCACTTCTTTTTTGGCATATGTATTGAATATTGATTCTAAAATAACCTATAATTTAATTGAATGAAAAAAAGCACATGGTTTATTCCATTATGCCAGCTGTGTCTGAAACAACGTGGTATCGAGGATCATCAATGTTAGATTGAATAATTTCATCAAATTTGATATTTCGCTTAATCAATAATTTCTTGCAATCTGTGCTTAAATGCTTCAAAGTAACACTTTTGCCCGCTTCTTCATATTTGTTCACAATACCACGAAGCGCTTCTATTCCAGAATGATCAGAAACTTTTGATTCCATAAAATCAATTTCAATACTGTCGGGATCATTTACTACATCAAATTTCTGATTAAACGCATGAATAGAACCAAAGAAAAGGGGCCCCCAGATTTCATATATCTTAACTCCATTTTCATTGATGTGTTTACGAGCTCTAATTCGTTTTGCGTTCTCCCAAGAAAAGACCAATGCTGACACAATAACACCAGCGATTACGGCAATTGCCAGATCGAACATTACGGTTAAGGCAGAAACTAGTATTAAAACAAAAGCATCTGAAAATGGAATTTTATTTAAAATACGGAAGCTGGACCACGCAAATGTTCCAATCACAACCATAAACATTACTCCTATCAACGCAGCAATTGGAATTTGCTCAATCAGCTCGCTTCCAAACAGAATAAAGCAGAGTAGGGCAAGTGCTGCAATAATTCCCGATAGTCTCCCGCGTCCTCCTGCATTTACATTAATAATAGATTGACCGATCATGGCGCATCCACCCATTCCTCCAAAAAGTCCATTGGCCATGTTGGCTGCACCTTGTGCAATACATTCCTTATTTCCGCTGCCTCTTGTATCAGTGATTTCATCAATTAGGTTAAGTGTCATTAAGGATTCGATCAATCCAACCGCAGCGAGTAAAACAGCAGTGGGTAAGATATGCCTCATGGCCTCCCAATTCAGTGAAGGAAAAATATCAAGTAATTGAATTTGTAATGTGGGCAATCCGCCTGCTATGCCGGCTTCCGGGTTTTGGGCTCCTTCTCTAACAAATGAGCCTACTGTGCTCACGTCCATCCCGCCAAAGATAACAATGCCTGCAACAACAATAATTGCCGTTAAAGCAGCAGGTATCTTTTTGGTTAGCTTAGGTAATCCATACATGATTCCCATGGTGAGGGCTACTAAACCAACCATTAATAATAGCGCATTACCACTAATAAATTGTTTCATAAACGAGCCGTCGTCCATAAGAACTTTTTGTCCCAAGTTGTCCAAAGCAAATTCTTTAAACATTCCCAGTTGAGATAAAAAGATGACGATAGCTAAGCCATTAACAAAGCCCATCATTACCGAATGAGGTATCAGCCTCACAAATTTACCAACCTTAGCTATGCCTGCAGTTATTTGAATTGCGCCAACGATGAGCAACGTGATAAATAACCATTGGAGACCCAAGTTTTGAATGGGTTCCTCAAGTCCTAGTCCATACACATTGCCGTGCTGAATTAATCCAACCATCACAATAGCCATTGCGCCCGTTGCCCCACTTATCATACCGGGTCTTCCACCAAAAATAGAAGTTATTATACCCATAATAAAGGCTCCATATAGACCAACTAAAGGGTCAACTCCGGCAACAAATGCAAAGGCCACCGCCTCCGGCACTAAAGCAAGAGAAACAGTTAAACCAGATAGAACATCTTTTTGTATAGATTTGGACTGCTTTCGAAATAAATTTACCATCATGGGTTCTTTCAGCGCGTGAAGGTAGCTTTATCAAGTAAAAGAAAGAAGAAATTGTTTGTTCTTTCGTGAAATACCAGTGCAAAAGTCATTAACTAGCCTGGATTGTAGCTTTCAGAAACAAGATAGGTAAGAGAATGTTAAGGTCTGCAACGATAAATGAAGGCTGGGGGCATGTTGATGGGCGTAAAATCAAGAGTGACATTAGTGAATTTATGCTTTAATAATTTATGTGCGTTTAGACTATATTGAAATTGAACATAGACACCCTCTTTATTTAAAATGGATACACATGCATCCAGTATATTGTTTTTAACTTCACTTGGAAATACGGCATAAGGCAAAGATGAAACAATAGCGTCTGCACATTTGATTCCGTTCTCACTCAATTTTTGGTTTATTAATTCAGCTGAGTCGTTAAAAAATACGACCCGATCGTCTTTTATCTCATTTGACAATAATTCGAAGAACAGCTCATTGGTTTCAAATACAAAAAGCTTACAACTGGATTTCATTCTCTTAATGATTTCTTTTGTGAATACTCCATTGCCAGCTCCTAATTCAATTATAACATCAGCGCTATGAAAACTAATTGGAGCCATCATTCTGTTTCTTAAAAACTTAGAACTTGGTGCAATAGCCCCAATTTCTTTTTTGTTTCCAAAGTATTGTTTAATAAACTGATTTGACTTCGCCATTTATGTAAAGATAGCTTTCCCGTTAAAATGTGCTTGCGACCTTTTCTTAAAATATTAACAATCAAGAATTAATAATAGGTGTCATATAGTCTTCCTTTATTGTCTTTGCTTTTTCGAATCAAGTTGCCTATTATAGACCTATTAAACGTTTGGTTTTTGTAGTTTTGCTGACGCATTTTTATAATTGACATGAAAAACACATTATTAATCGTATTTACGTTACTAACAACTCTGGGAGTTGCTCAGGATAGAAAGGAAGCTTTTTCACTTTTCGAACTTGGAAATTATGAGGCTGCATTAGAAGAGCTGATCGAACTTCAGGAAGAGGATTCGGATAATTTTATTTATGCCTATATGATTGGTGTGTGCTATTTGAATACAAACATCGACAAATCACTTGCGGTAGACTATTTTAAACAAGCACTTAAAAATCCGAAAGGCAATGAGAATACGACGTATTTGTTAGGTCGAGCATATCATTTTGCGTATCAATTTGATGATGCTATTCGTTCATTTCGAAAATTCAAGGAATTAGCAAAGAGTACTAACCCTAATTTACTTACCCTAGAAAAGCAAATAGAATATTGTGATAATGCCAAAGAGCTTCTCAAATTCCCGGTTAATGTTTCTTTTGAAAATTTAGGAAAAAATGTTAATTCTGTTTACTCTGATTATTATCCCTTTATACCTTCAGATGAGTCGTTTCTTATTTTTAATTCTTGTCGAGATGACGAAAGTACTCAAATGCCTAATGGACGTTACCTTTCGAATATATATATGTCTGGTGTTGAATCAGGAGAATTTGGAACGGCGAAATTAATTAATTCAACAATTAATAGTAAAGAAGACATTGAAGAAGTGGTTGGTTTGAATTCCACCGGCGATCGAGCTATCATATACAAAGAAATTTACCCTAAGGGTTCTGCTATTTATGAATGTAACATTATAGAAAAGCGAGTGGAGTCTTTAAAGAAGCTCCCAAAAACAATTAATTCAAAATACATTGAAATAGCCGCTTCATTGAGCACAGATGGGTCAAGAATGTATTTTGCAAGTGATCGACCAGGTGGGTACGGTGGAGTTGATCTTTACATGTGCCAACGACTTCCAAATGGAACCTGGAGCCAGGCTCAAAACCTTGGGCCGACAATCAATACGATTGAAGATGAAGATTTCCCTAATATATCGCCCGATGGGAAGGCTTTGTATTTTTCAAGTAAAGGTCATACAAGTATGGGAGGGTATGACATTTTTAAAGCAACCTGGAATCATTCGAAAAGAAAATTCGGTGCTGTGAGAAATATTGGTTATCCTATCAATACGCCAGAGGACAATATGAATTTCCGGGTTTCAGCTTCAGGCAGGTACGGGTACATTTCTGCCTTACGAAAAGAGGGCATTGGCGATTTAGATATTTATCGGGTAACATTTAAAGAAATAGAGCCAGAATATACAGTGATTACCGGTAGAATTAAAGCAGCGGAAAACGGTGAAAAACTGGATCATGCGCTTATATCAGTAATTGACGAAGAAACAGGAGATGTTTATGGTGATTACATACCGAATTTAGAAACCATGAGGTACGTTATTATTTTACCGCCAGGTAAGTTCGAAATCTTTGTTGAGTCTGATGGTTATGAAGAAATTTATCAAAATATAGAGGTGCTGGATAAAAGCTCTTTCCAGTCGCATATTGAGCTCGATTTTAGGCTTGTAATTTCAAAATAGTGGTAACAATTCCGCTTACATATGTTATTATTGGAATAACAGTAGCTGTTTCCATTTGGTGCTTTAGTAATCGAGAGCTCAAATATCGTTTAACATTTTCTCCATACAGTGCTTGGCATCAAAATAAATGGTTTAATACGATAACACATGCTTTCGTTCATGCCGATTATATTCATTTATTTTTCAATGTGTTTGTCTTGTATTCATTCGGCTATCAAAGTAGTTCCTATGGTGCTTTTGGTTTGGAGGCAGACTATGTCAGTTTCTTTGGTGGTTTTGGTCAATTATGGTATGGCTTATTGTATTTTGGAGGTATCATCTTCGCAACAATTCCGGCTTTTTATAAGCACGCGAATAACCCCAACTATTTAGCTGTTGGAGCTTCTGGAGCAGTATCTGCTATTTTGTTTTCTTCTATTATTTTGAATCCATTTAACAGTATCCAATTTATTTTTCTACCCGGAGTTCCGATTTATTCAATTGTGTTTGGTATTCTGTATTTGATTTATGAAGTTTATATGAGCAAAAAAGGAAAAGACAATATTGCTCACGATGCTCATTTTTCTGGAGCAATATTTGGTATATTATTTACAATTGCCATCCGACCAGAAACATTCACAGAACTAATTATGCAGATTGCACATCAATTTAATTAATCCATCGATTTCTTTAATAATTAATGGGAAAGTCAAGTTGTCTTCGTGCTATTTGCTCTATCTTTAATTTATATCAAAACGTTCAATAATATATGGCATGTGTTTGCTTAAATGGAGAGTTTTTAGATGCTAGCATTCCTTATCTAGATTCGACCAATAGGTCTTTCAGATATGGAGATGGTCTATTTGAGTCGATACGCTTAGTTAATGGAAAGGCTTTCAATTTAGAAAATCATTATAAGAGAATTATTGAGGGCCTTAAGGTGCTTAAGATTCAAATGCCCTTGTCCCTTACTTTAGATAAACTGAACGAACTAATTGAAATGCTTGTTAATAGCAATGCTATTTCGCTAGGCGGAAAAATACGATTGTCCATATACAGAAGTGGGGCAGGAACTTACATGCCTACTCAGATGACGGGTCATTATTTAATTGAAGCGGAGGAAATGGCTTCGAATTATTTTAAACTAAATGAAACAGGGCTCAATGTGGATATTTACGACGATGTAAAAAAACCTGTTAACGCATTAGCTCCATACAAAACTGCAAATGCCTTGTTTTATATCATGGCAGGCGTAAATGCCAGAGAAAATGGTCTGGATGACGCATTGATAGTGAACGAAAATCATGCTATTATAGAAGCTACAGCATCTAATATATTTATAGTGAGTAATGGCGTATTGTATACACCGGCTATTGAAGACGGTTGCGTGGGGGGAACATTTAGAATGCACTTGATTAACTTAGCGATATCTGAAAACATCAAGGTTTATGAGTGTTCATTGGCGCCTCAAAATTTGTTCGCCGCTGAAGAAATTTTTCTAACTAATGCCATACAGGGAATTCAATGGGTATCCAGTTACAAAACAAAAAGGTACTATTGTGATATCGCTAAGAAATTGGTGGATATGGTAAATGCTAGAATCAATATTGAACGAGAAGATCAAGATGAAATTAATTCAATTCGGGATTTTCAGGAAAGTTAGAAATCATTCCAAATTTACCTCCCATTTTAGCCAAAACTTCATTCCAAGATTTTTTTCGATTGGCATGCATTATTTCCTTAGCTTCTAGTTCAGATACGAACCAGGCTCCCTGATTCATTTCTTCCTCCAATTGATTTGGAGACCAGCCGGAATATCCCAAAAAGAATCGAATTTGATGATCCGAAATTTGTTTTAATAGAATGCGTTGTTTTAAAATTTCAAAATCTCCTCCTACCCACAAGCCTGGTAAAATTTCAGCGCTGCCCGGCAGCTCATTAGCTATGGTGTGCACATAATACAGATTACTGGTCTGTACCGGACCTCCAAGGCTCATGTTAAAACCATCTATTTCCACTCCTTCAATCAGCTCATTTAACTCAATTTTCATCATGTTATTTAAAATGAATCCAAATGCACCTTCATTATTGTGTTCGCACAATAAAATAATGGATCTTTTGAAATATTCATCTTCTAAAAAGGGCTCACTTATTAAAATGCGGCCTTTTTTCGGGGTAAGCTTATTTAAATTACTAAAATCGAGCATTAATGTAATCTTGGCGTCCATTCCATTTTACTGCAAATATCCGCTTCTAAATTATTTAATTCATCCAATCTTTTATACACTTCAGTCTTGTTCCAATAATTTAGTGCAAATTTTACAAAAATATTGCCGTGCTTGGCTTCTGATATCCACAAGGTTTTGTAGAAATCTTTTAAATCGAGATCTATTAATTCGTCTGCGATTAGTTTAAAACGCTCAGCACCACGGCATTCGACTATGCTAGCTACTAACATTCTGTCCAGTAGTCTGTCGTTTTTTCCAGATCTGCACTTTTCTATTAATTGTAGTATGTACTGATCTTTTGGCATTTCGCTTCGAAGCCTAATTCCCCGTTTTTGCATGATTTTATAAACTTGTTGAAAATGCTCTAACTCTTCTAATGCAGTTTCAATTAACTCTGGAATTATTTCGATTTTATCGGGACATTTCGCAACAAAACTCAAAGCCATTGAACTGGCTTTTCTTTCACAATCTGCATGATCTTGCAGAAAATAAGAAAAATCATTCATAACCTGAGTGGCCCAACTTTGTGGTGTTTGATATGCTAATTCCAAGGATAATTTCATGCTTTATTGAATTGAATTGAAAAGTAAGCATTATGATAGAAATATTGTAGATATTTGATGTGATAACTTAAAGTAATGAAAGAGAGGTTTGATTTTGTCAAGGGACAACTTAATATGCAGGAAACACCAGAGGATCCTAGCGTATTGTTAGACGCGTGGCTGAAAAATGCACAAGCCAAAGGAATAAGTGAGTATCAGGCAATGGTGGTAGCGACTTCGGATAGGAAAAACCAGGTGTCTACAAGAGTAGTTTATCTTCGAGATATTATTGCAGATGGATTAGTTTTTTACACCAATTTTAACAGTAAGAAAGGACTTGATATAGAAACAAATTGCGACGTAGCTATTAATTTGTTTTGGAAAGAGCTTGAACAGCAAATTAGAATTCAGGGTGCAATTAAAAAGGTAAATCCTGATGTTTCAGATGCTTATTTTAGAGAAAGACCAAGAGAAAGTCAAATAGGTGCATGGGCTTCTGATCAAAGCAAGGAAATTCCGAATCGAGATTATTTAGAAAAACAATTGATTCGATATCAAAAAGAATTTGATGGTGGACCCGTTTCTAGGCCTGAGCATTGGGGAGGTTATATAGTGGTTCCACATTATTTCGAATTTTGGCAAGGAAGAAAAAGCCGGTTACACGACAGGATATGCTACAGTAAGAAAAAAGATGTTTGGACAAAAAGAAGACTAGCACCTTGAAGCATTCTGTATTCGATGCCTATCTTAATAAGTTCTCAGTTCGGGAAACGATTATTGATAAACCAGTAAGCTCAGAGTTGGGTCTAATCGTTGTTATTCCCTGCTATAACGAGGCTTCTGTAGTTGATGCCCTGTTCTCTTTAAATAGTGCCGAAAAACCAGCGTGCAGTGTCGAAGTCATTGTTGTAGTTAATCAAGGAGACGATGCGGGTTCTGTTGTAACAAAGCGGAACTTGGATTCCATTGCGGAACTCGATGTGGTTTCTAGCAATCTTTGGTTTGATTTGCATGTTGTAGAAGAATTGAATCTACCGATGAAATATGCCGGAGTGGGTTTAGCTCGAAAAATTGGTTTAGATGAGGGAATAAGGCGATTTTCAATGATCCGCAGCGATGGTATATTAGTTTGTTTCGATGCCGACTCTTTGGTCGCTAAAAACTACTTTGTTGAGCTAGAAGAAGTATTCAAAAAGGACACATTAGGATGTAATATCTATTTTGAGCATGACATTGTTGGCCCTAATTCGGCAATTAATAAAGCAATAATAGATTACGAGCTGTTTTTGCGTTATTATAATTTAGCTATGAATTATATTGGGGTGCCCTATGCTCATTTCACAGTTGGATCATCAATGGCGTTTACTTGTGCTGCATATATGCGTGTTGGAGGCATGAATAAACGAAAAGCCGGAGAAGATTTTTATTTTCTTCATAAGATTATTCAACTTGGACATTTTCAGGAGGTTACATCAACTACCGTTTTCCCAAGTGCAAGATGTTCTGATAGGGTTCCTTTTGGAACTGGAAAAGCGGTTTCAGCTTACATAGAGAACAAGTGCGAACAGCTACAGACGTACCCTTTATCCAGTTTTCTTTTTCTTAAGTGCTTTACAGAAAAGTTGCGTAATTACGATTTGAAAAAATGGCCAAAAGAAATAGTGGATTTTCTACCTCCTGATTTTATGGATTCTTTGAAAAAAGTGAGACTTAATGCAAAGTCAACTGAAAACTATATTTTTTCTGCATTTCAATTATTTAATGCTTTTCAGGCACTCAAATTTCTTCATTTTATGCGTGAAAAAGATGAAGCGATAAACATAAATGATGCTGTACTTGAAATCATGACAAAAGTAGGACACAATGTTCCTAATCATAATACAAACGCAGCCCTTTTAAAGGAATTAAGAAAAATGGATAAAGAATTACTTTACCGGTGTCATTGAAACAAATGACTTAATCACTTTTACCCTTGTCTTCAGCGGCTTCTGGAGCTTTTTCCGTCTTTTTCTTGGCCTTAGCTTCTACTACTTCCTTTGCCTTTTTATCGTCTTTTTTTGCAACAATTTCAGTTACTTCTTCAACTGCCTTTTCAGCAACTTTTTTGGGAGCGCTTTTGGCTTTTGGAGATGCTTTTTTCTTTGCCGGCTTTTTTTTCTTTTTTGTTGTAACTACTGCTACTCGTTTTTTCCTTTTTCGAGTAATTCCGTATGATCCTGCAGTTCTTTTTCCTTTTTTGGTCTTTTTATCTCCTTTACCCATGTAATTTTTTGTTTTAATGAAGATGCTAATGTATTAAATATTCTTTCCCTTGATTCATATATTAAATGGGATTTTCAATTAGGTACCTGTTTTTAATTTTGTGAGAGGATTTAACGGTCTTCATCGTCCATTCAAATAGCAGTGCTGTTTTTTCTTCGGATGTAAGCTCGAAGCTAATGTTTTCGGTTCTTAATCTTGCTGAGAGCTCTGACAATACAAGAGCGGCCGAAACCGAAATGTTAAAGCTCTCTGTGAAGCCATACATAGGTATGTGTGCTAGTCCATCAGCGTGCTTCAATGCGGTTTCAGATAAGCCGGTTAATTCAGTACCAAACAGGAGAGCAATTTTATTTTTGAGTGGAATTTTATTAATTGCTGTGTTGTTTGCTTGGGGTGTTGTTGCATAAATCGTGTATCCTTGACTTTTTAAATGATTGATACAATCGATGGTGTTGTTTTCCTTTTCAGAATATTTGTTGACATGCAACCACTTAGTGCTTCCCATATCGATTTCCTTATTCAGCTTATATTCATTTCTGTTTTCAATAATATGTGCGTCTTGTATTCCAAAACAATCACAGCTTCTTAATACAGCACTTGCGTTATGCATTTGAAAAAGATCTTCTAAAACAACTGTAACATGCCTGGTTCGATTATTTACAACAGATATGAAGCGCTCTTTTCGTTCTTCTGTTAAAAATTCAAACATGTATTCAAATAGGTCCGTTCTCATCTGAACTTTTAAGGTATAAAAAAAGCCCTAACCAAAAAGTTAGGGCTTTTAAAAATACGTAAATGCTAATTAGTTTACTTTCTTCGAAAGATCAGAACCAGCTTTAAATCTGATTACATTTTTGGCAGCGATTGAAATTTCTTTGCCAGTTTGTGGGTTTCTTCCTTTTCGTGCAGCTCTTTTAGAGATTGAGAAAGAACCGAATCCAACTAACGAAATTCTATCTCCTTTTTTAAGCGCTTTTGTAGTTGTCTCACAAAATGCGTCTAATGCTCTTTTCGTATCTGCTTTTGACAGACCTGAAGTCGTCGCCATTCCTTCAATTAATTCAGCTTTGTTCATTTTTTGTTTTTTAATAGTTATTGAAAATTAAATTTCTTTAATGTATGTGAGCAAATATATATTTTATCCTAAGCGTGTCAAGGTCTGTAGCTGTAAATGCCGCTTATTTGTTAATAAAAACGAATCATTGTTAATAATGAAATCGCTGAATCCCTTTGCTAACAAGGGGTTGAGGAGTTTTTCATTTTTTATATATTCGGTCTAGACCTTTGAATTCCGGTGATTGTACCGAAATTACTTTAAGTGGAATCTCTGATGCTACTTCAACACCATGCCAAGTGTTTCTTGGAATGGTTATGAAATCACCTTTTTTTATGGATTTACTCTTGTCACCAATCGTAAAATTTCCTTTTCCTTCCAGCACATAAACATGTTCTGTATGGTTAATGTGTTTATGCATTTTTACTTTTAATTTAATCCAAATAGCAAAAGTGCTAGACAAGCTGTCTGAAGAGATTCGTTTTACGTGAATGTTATCGTAATTGGTTGAATCTGGTCTTAAATCTTCTATGGAAACAGTTTGTGCTGAAACGATATGTTGAATTAGTAATAAGGTAATAATCAATAGTCCTTTCATATTGCTTTCCATTCATTAGAAATTCTTGAACCTCTTAAAAAATCAATCACTTTCATGCGCTTTTTACCTTCAATCTGCAATTCATTGAGTGTAATATAGCCATTCTTACAAGCTATTTTTAGTGCTTGTCCATTGTCAGTTATTATAGATCCAGGAATCTTGTTGTGCTCAATGTTAATGGGTGTACAATCAAATACTTTACATGACAATTGCTTTTTTGTATCCGTTTCAAAAATGGTCCACGCTCCTGGGTAAGGACTCAGACCCCGAATTAAATTAAAGATGGTTTCGGTATCATTATTCCAATCTATTCTACAATCTTTTTTGAATATTTTTGGTGCTTCGGGTTGGTGAAGAATCTTCAATTTATTTTGTGGAGTAACATTAGCCGTATCCGAAGCAATAGCATCGCAAGTTTTGGTAACTAGTTTTGAGCCAACGTTCGCTAATACATCATGCAGAGTACCCGCGTTCATTTCGGATTTAATTGACACTTTTTCCTGCATAATGATTGCGCCTTTATCAATTTCATGATTTAAGAAAAATGTAGTTACGCCAGTTTCGATTTCCCCATTGATAATGGCCCAATTTATCGGTGCGGCACCTCTGTATTTGGGTAACCAAGAAGCATGTAAATTAAAAGTGCCTAATTTGGGCATTCCCCAAACTACTTCGGGTAGCATTCTAAACGCGACAACAATTTGTAAATCAGCATTTAAATCAGTAAGCTCATCAAGAAATGATGCATCCTTTAAGCTGGTCGGCTGTAACGTTTTTATACCATGAATATCTGCATACTTTTTGACTGCAGACTGACTAATTTTCCTGCCTCTTCCGGCAGCTTTGTCTGGAGCGGTGATTACACCAACAATATTTTCGCCATGCTTTATCAGTTCAGCTAATACCGTAACTGCAAACTCAGGCGTTCCCATATATACGATTCTTGATTTACTCATTAGTCTACTTGGATTACCAGTCCTTTTAAATATTCACTTTCGGGATGAAACAAATTTACTGGATGATCGGCAGGTTGATGCAGCTGGTGAAGAATTCTAATTTTTCTTTTGGCTGAAATCGCAGCTGCAGCAATTGTATTTTTAAACAGCTCCTTGTCTACTACCTGACTACAAGAAAATGTAAAAATTATCCCCCCTGCTTTAATTTGCTCTATCGCTCTGGCATTGAGTCGCTTATATCCTTGTACTGCTTTGTGTCTAGCATCCCTGTGCTTCGCAAAAGCTGGAGGATCTAAAATAATAATATCGTAATCTGCGCTTAAATTTTTAATAAAATCCATCGCGTCATCCTTGATTGAGTTGTGTTTTTCACTTAGCTCGGGGTAATATGAGATATTCTCATCAACCAAATCTATTGCCTTTTGTGAACTATCTAAAGAATCTACTTGAGTGGCGCCCGCATTTAACGCGAAAACAGAAAAACCACCCGAATAGCAAAATGTATTGAGTACTTTTTTTCCTTTCGAGTAATTCGCAATTAAATTTCGGTTTTCTCGCTGGTCAATAAAAAAACCGGTTTTTTGTCCTGTTATCCAATTGACGTAAAAGTGGTTGCCATATTCAAGCCCTTCCATTACAGCACTTTCTTCACCATGCAAGTATTGATTCGACACGGTTTCTGCGTACTCTGAAGGAAGAGATTCAGCACTTTTATCATAAATTGAATTCACTAGGCCCTCGGTTGTTTGGAGCAGCGATTCGCAAATAAGATCAATTGCTCTGTGCATCCCAACACTGTGGCATTGAACAATAGCTGTACCATTGTAAAAGTCAATGATTAAGCCAGGCAAATGGTCTCCTTCAGCATGTACAAGTCTGAAAATATTAGTTTTTGGATTATTAATTAATCCGATATTTTTCCGCAGCTGGTAAGCTGCGGCAATCCGATTATTCCAAAATGATTGGTCAATTTCTACATAGTCAAATGCAAGCATTCTCCCCGCAATTGATCCATTTGTATAATGTGCCTTTCCTAAGATTCGTTCTTTGTTATTTAGCACGGTAACTACATCGCCGTCTTTTAATCCTGGAGAAGTGGTTTTAATTGCACCAGAAAATATCCATGGATGAAACCGTTGTAGTGATTTTTCCTTTGTGGCCTTAAGTCGAATGTATTTTTCCATCTGTTCTGCAATATTACTAATCATATTTAGAAAGAAGATTTTCAAAAGAATCTTTCCTATGTTTGAGGTATGAAAAAATCAATATTTTCGGCATTACTAGCTGTTTTCTTATTCAGTTGTAGCTCAATTGAAGAAAAAACGAAGAATAAAGTAGCCATAACTGAGCTCCTGACAGATTTCGAAATTTGCAAAGAAGAAAATGAAAGCAAACGCCGATATTGTAATCACTATACTTCAGAAGCCATTTGTAAATACAACGGAATAACAGATTTTGAGAATCAAGACGGTTCTTATCTAGACTATAAGGAATTATTTACTGCGATAACAGATAGTCCTTTTTGGAAGTTTCTGGGTTCAGCAGAAGATCAAAAAGTACTGGATGATGCTCAAGACCTGGCCAATCGAGGATTTCCAGTGGTTTGTATAGATGCAGACGATAAACACAAGTTCGCCGTTTTAATAATTGAGGGAGAATGTGCGAAGTCGGGAAAATGGAAATTAAATTGTCCGAATTCTGCTGCTTTTTTCCCATCTAAAAAACCAGATCCCTATGTCAATAAGACATTGAATTATGCGTTTAAAAAGCCCAATGGCTTAGAACTATTTGTAAAAAAATAATTAGCCCGGAATAAACAACATCGTGCTACTTCTTGTAAATTTTAATGAGTTCTGCGTATTTTGTAGTTAAAAGGGAGTCTGTAACGGTAAACGATTCAATTTTTTCTAATAATTGAATAATGGCAAAGGAGTCCACGGGCTTGGATTTTTCAATTTTCTCAATTCGCTCAAATAATAATTCTACTGAATTCTCGCTCAGACTACTATTTGCTTGCCTCAGTCTAAGTAGAAGTGCTAAATCTTCGTCTAATTTTAATCTATGCCCAAACTGAAGAATAGTGGTTATCACTAAGTGCTGGCCTTCAATCCAATCATTTTCCTGGATCAATTTATTTAAATCAGCAATGTACTTTATAGAATCCGCAATTGACCAATCAAGATGAGGCACCCAATTGGATGTGGTGTCCCATCTAGGACTAAAATCGGCAACGGAATCTTGTTTTATTAATGTGGCACGTTGTTTTGAGCAGAGCACCATCCATTTAATTTTCAATGCAGGTTTATTGTTCACGATCTGATTCACTCTGAAACGAACATAATTGAAAGCCCAAGATTGGGCAGAAGCGTAGTATTGTAATGCTACTAAGTGGGCAGAATCCATCAACGCAGCGTCCCCATCTTGTATTGGGCTTAAATCATTGCCCTCTTTATTAAGATGCAATAATATGCTGTCAATTTGAAAGATTTTCGAATCAATTTGGTTTCCATTAGTAGAATCCTTTTTGGCTGCAAGCGAGTAGTAATATCTAGCTTTTTCATATTGAGATTGCTTCATGTGCTTTTCGGCCTGATTCAATATTTTTGACACCTCTTGACTAAAAGAGAGTGAGCTGATGAAAGTAAAAAACAGAATGATCAGTTTAAGCACAGTCGATGGAGTTTGTCTAATTTTATCTCTTGATTATCCAACAACCACTGTACCACTTTTATCAGTTCTTTTTCTTCAGTTTTTTGAATTTTACTTTTCAGCTCCTCAAGCGTGTAAGACCGATTAAGTAGAATTTTCTTTATTTGAATTTGAGCTTCGTCAAATTTAGCAGACAAAGTAATGTTCAACTTCTTCATACATACGTCACAATGACCACATAAGCTTGATTTTTTCTCGCCAAAATAATGAAGAAGTGTACGGCTTCGACATGCATCATTATGAGTAGTGTAGTCAATCATTGCATTCATTTTTTCAAATGCTCGTTCTTTTCTGTTGCGATACTGTTCAGGGGTAAAGTGTAAAGCATCCTGCCCAACCCTTGGAGAGCAAAATGTCACTTCAGGTGAGCTATTCCCAGGTTGATATTGAATTAAATCAATTTGTTCCAGATAGGAGAGGCTCTGAATTAATTTTGATTTAGAGATGCTTAATTTTTCGGCAATAAAATCTTCATTGATTACAACTAAGGCATCACAGATCTTACCATAATTTCTTAAGAGGAGATGAAGTAAGGGCTTTTGATTGGGGGAATTTTCTATGAATGCTAATAAATTAGCATGTTGCATTTTTATTTGAATTCGAGATGATTGGTGCGATTTTTCAGATAATTTAATGTAGCCACTTAATGCTAGTAAATTTAGAGCATGTTGTAGGTTAGTGATTTTAATCGATAGCAGATTTGATAGAGAATTCATGTTTAATTTGAACGTTTCATCTTCTCCAGACCCAATAGCCAACTGCAATTGATTGCAAATTCCTTGGTAGGTTTTTTTAACCATTTCTAGACTGGGGAATGAATCCGTTACTCGATCTCGAAGAAGAGAAACATCCTGATTATGGAAGATTGCAAGCGCTTCTGCAAATTGACCATCTCGCCCCGCGCGTCCTGCTTCTTGAAAATAGGATTCAATGTTGTTTGGTAGTCCGTAGTGAACTACATAACGCACATCGGGTTTGTCGATACCCATGCCAAATGCATTCGTAGCACAAATAATCGAAACTTTATTATTTAACCATTGCTCTTGCCTTTTGCTTCTTTCCTTGTTAAGTAGACCAGCATGATAATGAGTAGCTGAAAAACCATTCTGTGATAGCCAAGAAGCCATTTCTTGAGTTTTTCTGCGGCTTTGAAGGTAGATTATTCCTGACCCTTTTCTTTTTCGAAGATATTTAAGCAACACATTTTCTTTATTCTCGACACATACAATTTTGTAAGCCAGGTTTTTTCTGTTAAAGCTCTTTTGAAGTAAGTTCGTTTTCTTAAATTCTAGTTGATTTTGTATGTCAGCAGCTACTTTTGGTGTGGCTGTTGCAGTTAATGCAATGATGGGAATTTCTTTTCCTGCCAAATTTCGCAACTCTTTAATCTGCAGATAGCTAGGCCTGAAGTCGTAACCCCATTGAGAAATACAATGTGCCTCATCTACTGCGATAAGACTCACAGACATTTTATTTAATCTGTCCAGAAAAAGTTGCGAATGCAGGCGTTCAGGAGAAAGGTAAAGAAGTTTTAATTTACCATAAACGGCATTGTCTAGGATTCGATCAACTTGGCGGTAATGCAATCCTGAATAAATTGCTTCTGCACTTATGCCTCTTTTTTTTAGTCCTTCAACTTGATCTTGCATGAGTGCAATAAGCGGTGATATAACCAGCGTCACCCCTTCGTTATGTAATGCGGTTACTTGAAAACAAATGGATTTACCTCCACCGGTAGGCAATAGTGCAAGTGCATCTTTTTTGTCGATTGATTCTTGAATGACTTCGCGTTGCAAAGATCGGAAGGAATCAAATCCCCAGTATTTATATAAAATTTGCTCTGGTGTCAAGTGCCCCAATATCGTAAATCTGCTGTTAGTTTACTCAAAATTGTGTATATTCTTGAAGCTTTATTTTAATAAAAATAATAACGTTGTGAGAGTCTCTTATAATCGTTATCTTCACGCACCTTAAATTTAGCCATTAAATGATAATAGATACACTGGAAATAGATCTTGACCTTGTTTCTCAAAGCAGATTGGATGAAGTCGATTTCGACAATTTACCATTCGGCAGAGTGTTTTCTGATCATATGTTCATTATGGAATACAAAGATGGGCGCTGGTGCAAAGCTAAAATCGAAGGCTACAGGGCCCTCTCAATAATGCCTGCAATGTCAGTCTTACATTATGGTCAAGCCATATTTGAAGGAATGAAGGCCTACCGAAATGATCAGGGAGAGGTTTTGCTTTTTAGACCAGAACAAAACGCCAGGAGGCTAAATGAATCGGCCAGAAGAATGTGTATGCCAGATGTGCCCGAATCTATTTTCATGGACGGACTCAAAAAATTAATTGATTTAGATCGAGAATGGGTTCCAAAACAAGAGGGTTCATCGCTTTATATTCGACCATTTATGGTTGCAACTGATGAGTATGTAGGAATTCGGCCTTCTGATAGCTACGCGTTTATCATTTTTACTTGTCCGGTTAACTCTTATTATACAGAGCCCTTGCATGTTAAAATTGAAGAAGAATACACTAGGGCAGCTGTTGGTGGAACAGGTTATGCTAAAGCCGCTGGAAATTACGCCGCTTCTTTATATCCAGCTAAAATTGCTCAGGAGCAAGGTTACAGGCAGCTAATATGGACAGATGCTATAGAACACAAGTATATTGAAGAATCGGGAACAATGAATGTCTGTTTTATCATAGGTAACAAATTCATTACACCAAAGTCCAGCGATACCATTCTCGCAGGAATTACCCGAGATAGTGTTACAAGAATCGCTAGAGATTGGGGATTTGAAATTGAAGAACGAAGAGTGACTGTTCAAGAAGTGATAGAGGCATTGAATGCCAATACCTTAATTGAGGCATTTGGTGCGGGAACTGCTGCTACCATTGCGCAAATTGAGAGCATAACTTTTCGTGGGCAAAAGTTCGAATTGCCCACCAAAGAACACAGAACTTTTTCTAATAAAGT
>JABJPZ010000197.1 GCA_018663635.1 Crocinitomicaceae bacterium | reverse complement strand
GCTGTTTCCCACATTAAGTATCCACTCTCTCCATTGTTGGAGAAAAATAGTTGTTCAGGGGTATTGGAATTTGGACGAATAAGATGAATTTTAAAAAGACTAGTGTCTACATCTTCATTTAAAAGCAAAAACTCATTTTCATCATCTAAGGTTATTGAAATTAATGGCATTGGACTTACAATGTCTTCATCCAAAATGTGGATGCCATCAAATGTTACATCAAGAATTGGGTTTGTATTATCCTCAAGAACAGTAAACGTTTTTTGAGCAAAATTATTGAAATAAAACTGTTCGAATTGATCTTGCTGATTTCCATTAATTTTCGGATTAGCTGTTACCCAAATAGAATTGTCTCCAAGATATCCCTTACTAGAAACACTTACTGTATCAATTATTATTTCTCCACTTTTTAACGAATCCTGCCTTGCATATGAGACATAATTTTTAGTATGATTTGCATCTTCTACCCAATAATTTACCAAAAGGCTGTCCATGTCAAATGCGCTCACATTTTCTATTGCAACAGCATATTTGACAGAATCCCCTTCTTGGATGCTGTTTTCAGACACCGAATAATATAACCCTTTTTTAGGATTAACAGCACATTCAGGAACGGGTTCATAAATCAATTGCCATCTGTCGACATGAGCAGGAGTAATTGTTAGTGTATCCATAGTTTCTAACCCTAGCTTTGCAAAAGGAAATAGTGTGGCATCGATAATAGTATTAAGATTTATAATAGAATCATCCTTAGTCATTAAGGTGTCGATTAAAAGTGTTTCCAATCCTCCAGCACTAATTCCATATAATTTTAGCCTGGATGTGTCATCAGATGAAGGTTCAGTAGCATGTTGCTGCCAATATAATGTGTTCCAGTTTTTAGATGGACCAGCAATCTCCGCAGTTATATTCCCCGTAGTATTACATCCAACAATTAATGTTTCAAAACTTATAAGCTGAGTGGGTAAAGAGACCCCTCCAGCAATGGTGTCTGGAGTATGTACCTCTTGAGCAGATGAAAGGTCGCCTTTCTTTGCGAAAAAGATAAAACCATCATCGGGTTGTCCAGGATTCATGTTTGTTGCTCCCAAATTTTGGAAAGCAGTAAATAATTCTGGAGGCCATGAGTCATAAAGCCCCATAGGAAAGGTGTAATTATCAGGGATATAAGTATATGCAATAATGTAATTACTATCTGGAACTACATTATCAAGAAAGGAGGCTAAAGAATCTAGTTGAGCTGGCGTGGTGTTGTGCCAAATAAAGAATTTATGACACCTATTTCTTCCCATATTGTTAACTCCAGGGCATGTCGCTGGATCTCCATTAAATTGACCTACACAGTAGTCATTTGCACACCAAGCTTCCAACGAACATTGATCCACTACACCAACAATTATTGAAGGTACCCACCATCCACCATAGTCCTGTGTAGAGCCAAATAAAGACCAATTCGTTCCTGACCATTCACCCGAAGAGACAAAATTAACATGTGTATTGCATGAGAGAGATGTTACAGAAGATTCAAAATCAAAAGACCTATTGGATCTATTGTGTAAAATATTAGCATATGCATCATTTTTAAATTGAAAAAAATGAGATTGACCCCAACCCCACTTTGTGGGAATAAATTGAAAGGAGCTTTCCTGCCATGATTTGGTAATACTATCTGGAGAACATCTCCAAAAATATACTGTGCTGTCTGTAAATGCAATCGGATCGGGCGCAAGGGAATTGCTATTTATCCAATCATAGGGACGTGCTTCAACTACGCCTCCGGGACTAATGATGAATTGGTGTTTTTTAAAGGAAGAATTAAATAGGTCGGTGGTATCAATTTCAAAAACATATTGATTGGTTGAGGCAAATGGATTAATCGTTGAAGCTTTACAAGTAATAGTGTCCGATGGGATTATTGCATATTCATAAGGCCAAATAGGGATCAAATCATTTGAAGAAATATACGTAGAAAAGGAAATTTGATTGTTTGTTGTTTCATCAAAATGCTCATCGATAATAGAGAAAGGTAAATCAGCTTTAATAGTAAAATTGTTTAACCCAACTGCAATAGAATGGTTACTTGCCATTTTATAACGAATGGTATCTCTAAATAAGAGTCCGGGAACTGTTAGAAAATAAGTGGAGTCATTTCCATTTGGGAAAAAGCGTTTTATTGATACTTCAAAAGTATCGATAAAAGCACTCCCAATATTAGTAAGAACAATGTTTAATTCGAAAGTATCTATAGATAAATCAATCGAGGAAGGGGAGGTCCATATGCGATCTGTTGAAAGAACTATTTCTGGCGCTAAATGTGTATTTAATTTTAATGCAGGGTCACCTTGTAGAGCCATCCCTAAGACATTGCCATGAAACAAGATATCGGGGTTTGAGACAAGAGTCAAAGAGTCTGCAGTTGATTTCATGCAAAAGCCAATATCGCGTCCGTAATTTTTTTTGCCCATTTGGTGGTAATAGATATTGGTGTATCTAGCTATTTCTGAAACAAATCCAAGTTTAACGGTTGATAAAAAAGCGATAGCTCCTTGACCAGCTGGATTTACAATGTTTTCTGAATAGCTATTCCCTCCTGGTTGGTGAACATCTCCTGTGTAACAACCCAGACCAATAACCATCGGGTATTTACCACTATTACCCCAATTACTTGGGGAGTCAATATTTTGCCCAAAACCACCACTGCTAGTGGCGTGTGAGAAAAATGTAATTAACGAAACTCCTTCCTGTAGTTTTTGCTGAACTTCAAAAAAGTCACTAGAATTTAAAGAAGAAAAACCATTTCCTTTGGTATAGGTTGAAACATTTCCACCAAATAAAGTGTCTTCTATTTTTTGTTCAAACAGGGTTAAATAGTAATTCAGCAAATCAATTTCTACTGGACTTCCTCCTCCTCCAAAATGAAGGACTTGCTTTTGCCATTCTTTATTCGGGATGTCATATAAGTCAAATGGATCTTGCTGATCTTCGTATTCGATTACTTTATTCAGATAGTCGTTTACCGAGGAGTTTTCCATTGCACTATATCTACCTGTTGGTATAGCGTATGAATTACCACTGGTCCCAAGAGAAAAAGTAAAATGATTGTCGGATGATGGGTATCCAAAGGAAGGGACTAAATTAGCCTGGTATGCACTATTCGATTTCCTTGACCCAATAGAATTACCTTCGGTAACGTCCCTAATTGATTTCCCAATTAAAAATAAATGACTCGGGTAGGTTGGCCATGTATTTATTGCCAAATTGCAAAAACGTCTAATTCCCAAAGGGTTTTTAAATACACCACCGCCAAATTGATGGTAAAGTTCTTCTACATTAACTAGCACAGTGTCGTGTGCTCCACCTAATCCACTTCTATAATTAGTATAGTCTAAGGCTCCATTCCAGAGTTTGTTGTTTGTAACAATTATATAGGCATCATTTGGCATTATTTGGCTAAAATCTCTAAAATATCCGTTTCCCGTGACTATGGATACGTTAGAAACGGTGTTGTAATTAACTGAATCGACCAATAAACATTGTGCGCTATCATTGTTACTTAAGTTAGGAACTAAAGCTTCCCAAATCCCTGCATTGTTGGTCATGGAAATAGATTTTACAGTGTCTCCATTTAGTACATATAACGTTGGATTAGCACCATTAAAATTGGATATTGATAAGCGAGACTTAGACTCTAGATTATTGTATGGTACAGCAAACCTAAAATAATTCGTGTTTTCAAAATCCATAGTATGCGGGTAATTAATTGCCACCGAAGAAACATATTGTTTGTCACTGGTTTGACCGATACCATAGTTGCTGTGTACTACAGAAGTTGTTGGACTTTCGATGGTTGTAGTAGGGATTTCCAACCTTTTATTTATCAGTTGATAGCCAATGTAGGTAGTATCAAAAATTAAAGTATTACTGCTGCCGTACTTAATTTGCAAAGCATGGTTATGATTATTTACATGAGAGGATTCAGAAGAAGAAGCTCCCATGGAAATTCCTGTAATAACTGAATTGGGTGATCCAAATCCTGTATATGGATTTTGCGTTGGCACTGCTGTGGATTTTGTCTGGCCAAGTGTATAAGGAG
>JABJPZ010000196.1 GCA_018663635.1 Crocinitomicaceae bacterium | reverse complement strand
TTATTAGGGTTCGTATTGTCTGGAACAGGCATCAAATTGTTTATCGTAGGTTGCTGCGACCTTGTTTCGTATTTAGCAACAAACCGTTTGCTCATACTAGGTTTGTACCGGTACATTGCCCTAGGCAGCACATTAATAATGTCTTGATTAATTCCTAACCCGGTCACTTTATTAAAATTGTCTATTTCTATTTTCCTCACCCGTGCGCCTAAATGAAAGTATTGCTTTTTTGACTCATAGATCCATCGCAATCCGATTCGGTTCTGCACTCTATTGTTGTCGAAAATATTGGATAAACTATCGTTAAAAACTGAATACGAATCTCCTTCAAAATCAAATGTGCTTTTATCTTGTTTTGATAGGCCATATTCAAGAAAATATTCTAATTCTAGTTTCATTCGCTTACCAATAGGTTCTGTATAAGTAACTGTAGAGTAATGGTTTTGCCTTCAATTACTGTTTAATTTTTCTTGATCGGTTGTATCGGACAGACCAATTAACGGAGATAAAAACGAATTGGTTGAATACAAATTACCATCTGTTTGAGCATCAGTAATAACAAAATTATATTCCAATTCCAGGCGCCTTTTCTTTTTGGAAAATTTCTTATCCAGCCTAACACGATTATCCAATTCATATCCTTCAGATTGATTGGAATTAAATACGTCTGTTCTTAAATAATTAACTCCTTCTCTATCAATAAATTCGGTAACATCACTTGTGCTGCTAACCGCTTTATCGAATTGCCCGGAGGTACGAACTTCTAATGTTGTTAGTGAATCAATGGGTAATTCTATTGAGACATTTACTCTGTGTGATTCTTGACTGTTGTTGTCGCTGGTCTTGTCTTCTGTAAAATAAGTTGTATCTCGCAAGAAAAATTGAGACTCACTTGATGTAATCGCATTCAATTCAGTTTTGTTAAAAGAATAGTTAAACTTTAATTTTGCCTTCTTTTGTTTGCCAATTTTATCAGAAAAATACACGCCGGTTCTGAAAGTACGCGGTATTCCTGATGAATTCGAACTACTATTTGGCGACCATCGACTACCAGAAGTATTTTCATTATCCAGTCCGAATTTCATGGCATCTCCCCAACCAAAAGAAGATTTAGGGGTATTTGTTGTTAAAGCAAAAACGGACAATTTCTGAGTTCCATTGAATTTATTGAATAATAATTCTCCTTCATAAAATGGATTCGTTCCTATTTCACCATTTATTGGAGTTAATGCAAAATCGCTTGCACCACCAATTTTGCCGAAGTACCCCGCTTTGTAATCATCTTTTAATTTCAGGTCCAACACTTGAATCTTATCTTCTTCTCCTTCCGCATTGTTATCATTATCAGTTTCATAAACCTCTACCGATTCTACTGCCTTTGCTCCTAAATTTTTAGTCGCAATTGTGGGATCGGAGCCAAAAAATTCATCTCCATCTACTAACACTTTGCTAATATCTTGTCCTTGCGACTTTATCTGCCCATTATCATCAATTTCAATGCCTGGCAGTTTTTTCAATAAATCTTCTACAACAGCATTTTGATCAACTTTAAATGAATCGGCTGTAAAAACAAGTGTATCCCCTCTATAGTAAATGGGGTCCTTGTAGGCATAAATTACAATTTCTCCTAATTCCTCTGCCTTAGAAAGCATCACTATTGAAGGAATGGAAATTTCATAATTTTTGTCACTCCCGAACATAAAAAAGATTTTGTCGTCGTAACGAGGGTGGTCGACCGTAAGCATAAAAGTATCTACCTCAAATCCTGTAAGCACAAAATTCCCTTGAGCATCAGACCTGGTAAAACCAAGCAATACAGAATCATCAATTCTGGTAGCCATAATCAATGCATTTGATAAGGGAGCTACGCCACTTGTATCAAATACTGTCCCATCCACTTTCATGGTTTGGCCAAAAGACAATGAGGCGCAAATACTAATTGTAAGGACTGCAAAGAATTTTAAAAATCGCATTTTTTGAATCTTATTGATATTACAATATTCCATAATTATTGTTCAATTCAAACACTAAAAATGTTTAATGGCTTTATCCATAGATGAATGGGATTATTGAATAGAAAAAAACCTTTTTGTATTATGTTAAGTGCTAAATAAGCTAACAGTATTATATTTAGCAAAAAAAAAGCTATGAAAAAATTAATGACAACCTTGATGTTAATCGTTCTTTTTTTAAAGGCACATGCCGTAGTTCACACAGTCTACGTTTGGGACGGATATTTTCAATTTACACCATCTGCTATAACCATTGACTTAGGCGATACGATTCAATGGCTGCCTTTGGGTGGAGGTGCACCTAGCATGGCACATACGATAACCTCATCAAGTATACCGGCCACTGCAGCTAGTTTTGATTACACTTGGCAAGCACCAGCAGATACCTTTTTTCAATATGTCCCAACTGTTGCTGGAATTTATGATTACGTCTGTACCCCTCACGTAACAATGAACATGGTTGGTCAATTCACAGTTAATAATACGAGCACAAATATTGCTGAAGATTACACAACACATGAAGAATTACTTGTCTATCCGAATCCAACAACAAGTACTATTTCCTTAATGAATAAGGATCAAAATTACACATTCAAACTATACTCGATAACGGGTCAAATAGCTTTGGAGGGAAACTTTAATAGCCAACTTGATTTATCTTTCTTGCCAAATGGCATGTTCATACTTGAGTTAATTGGTGAGCAACGGAAAAGGATAATGGTTAAGAAACAGTAAGTCTTAGCTAAAATAATAAACGCAATTCCTAGTCCATTCAACTGGTTAAAATTTAAACTTTTGATTCTCTATCGTTTTTGTAACGTCAGTTTGAACCTCTCCTGTATGCGCGGTACTTTTGTTTTCTACTAATAATATTTTACACTCTTCAACAGAAGATACTCTGTGATTTATTCCTCGTTTAATGATAAACATATCACCCTCATTCATCGTAAAAGCATCTTGACCTTCAATTTCGAAAAGCAAACTTCCTTCTAGCACATAGAACAATTCATCCTCCTCTTTGTGATTGTGCCATGGAATTTTTTCACCTTTTATTTTTGCAAGCTTGACATACACTTCATTCACTTCACCAATTATTTTAGGTGAGAAATAGGCATCAATGTCGTTAAACTTCTTCCGTAAATTTATTTTCATAATTAAGAAATAGTTTTCTTCAAGAATTAGTCCACTTTCACATTATATATTTCACCCTGCTCAACCAGCATGGAATCCAATAGGTTGTGTCTGAATACACAATATACATCTTCAGAATCAGACAAATTGTGGTGCACTTCGGCACTTTCTGTAATTACCTTATCTACTATTATAACGGTGTCCTCTAAAACGCATTTTTCACAATAAACCGGTAACAAACTGGTATTCATTATTTCTATTTTATGCTCGTTCTTGAATACGTTAACTCTTAATGGATGCATTGTATACAATTGAAGCTTTAAGACCTTTCTTGTTTCTTCAATTACCTGTAGATCAAATCCGGGCGTAACGATTGGTCGATGTAATAAAGGACCAATCACTTTATTCATTTCTACACATTCTGCCAAATAAGTATCCAAACTTTTATTATTAACCAACTTCTGCAATGCCAGCTTATATTGATTATTAAAATCCGAATCCGCTTGTAATTGTGAATAAATCGGGGAAACACCCATCTTTTGACTTGCAAAATATTGATGCGGATGACTGTAAGGAAGAAACCGATAGCAAAAAGGATCCCATGCTACAGGTTCTATTTTATTTGATTTCGGGTTGAAATATAAACGCATATTATGACAGGTCATTGAATGATGCCCATAAAAAAGATCATTAATGGCTACAAAATTGGCCCACAAGTCCAAATCTAACACTTCGGACAATTGTGTCTTACCCACATGCAATTCTTGCAAGTTCCTCACTGCCAATTGAAATTGATGGTGTAATGCGCTATCTTCCCGAACACTTCCCATGTTATAAGCAATAATTTTAGGAAATCCACTGGCATTATAGACATTGGAACGTTCATTACAGTCATTTTCAAATTTCAAGATCAATCCCTTTCCTGCTTTTTGATTTGCTAACATGGCCGAATGAAATGCTTCCTGAAAAATCCAAACACCAGATTTTTCGTTTCTCAAATCAACAGAAACAAATTCAAATTCATTGCTTAATATTCCACTTTTCCTGGCGTAATCATAATAAATCATTCCGTATAATCCATTTTCATGGAAAGGTCTTATCAATGAAAATTTCTTACAATTCTTAATGGTCTTCTCTCCCTGAAGATTGATTCGAAACGTAGCATTTTTTAAACCATATTGGTAGTTATCTCGCGTATCTCCTCGTAACTTAACTTTACAGGGCATGTCTTCACCTTTATAACGAATAACCGCAACTCGCCAAAGATTAATGTTGTTTTGAATAATATGCGGAGTAGCCAGTTTATTATCCAAATCATTTTGTAACAAATTCCAAATCGAATCTTCAATTTGAAGTGCTATTTGATCAAAGTCTAAGGGCGCTGTATGACTTAAAAGAAAAGTGCTGTCCTTTTGATCCGCTCCAAACATGCGGTTTGCAACGGCTGGAATTGTTGTGTGCTTGATGTAACTACGAAGTTTGCGATCCGATTTCAAATACTGGTATGTATGATAGAGCGGAAATGCTACAATGGCTAAAAGTACCAATGCAACTAATCGAAACAAGCGCTTTCTTCTTACTGATTTAGTTATTTCTTTTTTCCACATGCGAGCAATAATTGAAAGGCCATTCGGAGCGCAATACTACTATGTTCTTATATTCGTTTAGATTACTTAGATTGAATTAACTTATACTATTCCATGATTCTTATAAAGATAAATTATATTGTATAGCCCCAAAAATTATAGCATGTATTCACTTTTTAAAATACTTTTTTTGCTTGTTCTGACATCGCCAGGATACACACAACAGATCGCTGGGAAATGGGTTGGCGAAATTCAAATACAAGAAAACTCATTAACAATCGTGTTTAATATTGTAGATAGCCCTGAAGGTCTTCTAACTGAAATGGATAGCCCCGACCAAGGAGTAACAGGAATAACAGCGTCCCGTAGTATGTTTAAAGACGATTCTTTGTGTATTGAAATTTCAGAATTGGGTATTCGTTACAATGGTCGAATGGAAAGCAAGCATAAAATCGTCGGTGAATTCCTACAAGCTGGACAAAAATTCCTATTGAACCTTTCAAAAACAAAAAGCTTAGAAAAAAAAATAAATCGGCCTCAAGAGCCGAAAAGGCCTCTCCCATATCTTGAAGAAGAAGTTAGTTTTGTCAACAAGACCGACAACATTGTTTTAAAAGGTACGCTAACCATACCGCCTGAAGCAAATAAACACCCAGCAGTAGTTTTAATTAGCGGCAGTGGTCCTCAAAATCGCAACGAAGAGATCTTGAACCATAAACCATTTTTAGTAATTGCTGATTACCTGACAAGAAATGGAATCGCCGTATTAAGATTCGATGACCGTGGATTTGCAGAATCAGAAGGAGTACATGGTAATGCGAACTCCTATGATTTTTCAAAAGATGCGGAAGCTGGATTCCAGTTTTTGCGTACCCGGCCAGAAATAGACCCGCTTAATATTGGTCTTATTGGTCACAGTGAAGGTGGCATGATTGCACCAATGATTGCCTCAAGAAATGATCAGGTTAAATTTATCGTACTCTTAGCGGGCACAGGTATTCGCGGTGACAAAATAATCTTACTACAATCTGAATTGATAGGTAGAGTGAATGGAGCCAGTGAAAACGACCTCGCGAAATCTAAATTACTAGCTCAAGGAGCGTTTGAATTAGTTGCTAAGGCTACGTCAAATTCTGAATTAAAAATTGATTTACGACAATACTTTAATGAAGTCGATTCGACAAAAGCAGAAATCCCGTCCGGTTTATCCTATGCTCAATTAGTAGAACAATATGTCGGCACATTTTCGAGTCCGTGGATGACTTATTTTTTAACCTACGACCCTAAACTGGCTTTAGAAAAAGTAAAGTGCCCGGTTTTAGCTTTGAACGGAGAGCGAGATTTACAAGTGCCAGCAAAAATTAACTTAGAAGCCATTGAGCTAGCACTGCTCAGAGGTGGCAATACAAAATCAAAACTATTAGAATTTCCGAATTTAAATCATTTGTTTCAAGAATGCAGAACTGGAGCTCCAAGTGAGTATGGAGAATTAGAACAAACCATAGCACCTTTCGTGTTAGAAGAGCTATCAAATTGGATTCATGAAAAAATTAAATAATATTTTAATCTTTTTATTCATCAGTTGTACTGTGCTGGCGCAAACCCGCAGTTTATGTCAGGACGAGAAAGAACCAATAAAATTGTCATTTCGAATTACTTTTGGCAGCGATACTTATAAATCCGATCAATTAACCAACTCAAAAGAAATTAAGGTGCCTCATATTGAAACCTGCCAATTTTATCTAAGTAACTTTATTTTAATGAAACGAGGCACAGAGGTTTGGCGTGAAGAAAACAGTCACCACCTTTTAAACGTAAATGATAACAAATCACTTTCCATGTCTTTAAATTGTCCTCGGCGTATGAAATTTGATGGAATACAATTTTTACTGGGCATTGACAGCTTAACCAGTGTATCGGGAGCTTATGGAGGTGATCTAGATCCTACCAATGGAATGTATTGGGCGTGGAATAGTGGCTACATCAATTTCAAACTCGAGGGGAGCCATGACGATTGCCCGACCAGGAACAATCAATTTCATTTTCATTTAGGAGGCTATCTCCCGCCCTATTCTGCTGCGCAAAGAATAACGTTAGACGTAAAAAAATCAAAATCAATTGATGTTCTTGTTGATCTTTCAACTTTCACAAACGATTTGGACTGGAGTCGTGTACATAGTGTAATGAGCCCTAGTCAAGAAGCACAAAGACTATCCACCATTGCTGCATCCATGTTTTCTATTGATGTCAAAAAGTAAAGAAATAATTATAGCGGGTTCCCTTGTTCTGTTGCTCATTGTCTTCGCCTCGTTGTCGATTCTTAAAAATGAGCCCGTAACGCTGTCTTACCCTTCCTATTGGCCCGAACCGACCTATGATTTTTCTAATAATAATTTAACAAGCGAAGGTATTTACCTAGGTAGGCGCTTATTTTACGACCCCATCCTATCTAAAGATAGTTCGACATCATGCAGTAGCTGTCATCTATCCTACACCGCATTTACACATATTGACCATGCACTGAGTCATGGTATTCAAGACCGAATAGGAACAAGAAACTCAGTAGCACTTATTAATTTGGCTTGGAATAAATCTTTTATGTGGGATGGTGCCGTAAATCACCTAGACATGCAAGCCTTGGCGCCCATTAGTCATCCTTCCGAAATGGGAGAATCCATTCAAAATGTTGTCAAAAAATTACACGAAACTAATCATTACAGACAGCTATTTAAACAAGCTTTTGGAGATTCTAAAATAACAGGCGAACGAATTTTAAAAGCACTTAGTCAATTTGAATTGACTCTTATTTCAAAAAATTCAAAATACGACAGTGTAATGGCCAATCAAAAGCAATTCACAACGCAAGAAAGTAATGGCTACTTGCTATTTCAAAACCACTGCGCCGATTGCCATACAGAGCCGCTTTTCACAAACGATAATTTTAAAAATAACGGACTTCAATTAGATTCAACATTAAATGATTTTGGCCGAATGCTCATTACAAGTAATCCCAAAGATTCCTTAAAATTTAAAGTCCCGACATTGCGGAACATTGAGTTCTCTGCGCCTTATATGCACGATGGACGCTTTAAAAGATTATCACAAGTGATTAATCATTATGTAGATAGCTTTAACGCACCAAACTTATCCGGTCAGATTGTACTTTCTGATACCGCAAAAGCTGATCTAATTGCCTTCTTATTTACTTTAAGCGATAAGCAATTCTTATTTAACAGTGAATTCGCATATCCAAGAGAATAAAACTCTTCTAATTGATAGTGAAAACATTATTTAATTGAAAAGCTGCAAGTTTATGGCACATTTGCCTTCTAACAAGAATAAAATTGATTGTCCCATTTTAAAGATCGTCATCCTTATATTAGTAACAAATTAAATCCCTAAAAATGAAAACAGTTGTATTAATTACCTCATTATTTATTTGTAGTTTCTCATTGGTAGCGCAAGGACCTGCTGTTACTTCATGGTTGCAGAATAC
>JABJPZ010000195.1 GCA_018663635.1 Crocinitomicaceae bacterium | reverse complement strand
CCGGAAGCACAGGCTTTACAAGAAGAAAGTATTATCTATTTTGATTACATGAATAATATGATACCTAAATCAACCATTCCTTCTTCATTTGCAGGAAACGGTACTGAAACAGATCAGGGCACCACCAATAGAATTGCCCTTACTGATGACCACCTCTACGTAGTCACTGATAATTCTCTATTGACGTTTGCAGACAATCCTACTGAATTAAGTGTGGTTGATAAACAATATCTAGGTGAAGGTGTAGAAACGATTTACTTAAGTGACAACCAACTATTTATTGGGACTCAAACCGCAATGATAATTATGGATATATCTAGCGAAGAAAATCCTTTTTTGTTATCCAGTTATTGGCACCCGATGTCGTGTGACCCGGTTCTTCCTAGCGGATCTTTTGCCTATGTTACCCTTCGATCAACTAACCAAGATGGATGTACGGGTGAAGAGAATTCTTTAACGGTGGTAGACATCAGCAATATACACGATCCTGATGATGTGATGATTATTCCAATGAATAGCCCTTATGGAATGTGTATTCAAAATAATAATTTATTTGTTGGCGAGGGTACTAATGGGATTAGTATTTTTAACATTACTACTCCTTCTGCACCGGTTGTAGAGATGAGCTTTCCAGATGAAATTTATGATGTAATGCCTCATCCAAATGCTGCAGATCGTATACTTACAGCAGGCCCTGAAGGGTTAAGTCAATACGAGGTAGATTATACTGCAAAAACAATGACTTTACTCAGTGCGATTGCTTTTTAAGTTAATATTTAAAAGGAATCATTGCTTTCAATTTTTGTTGTGGATTACCGTTGTTGGTCTTGGCTCATTTAATGAGGTTTGCAGTCAGTCAAAACATGCTATTGATAATGGATGCATAGTTAAGACTCAGCACCAAGGTAAAATTAGGGGTTCGTTAGTGGGGAAAAATGAAAAAAGTTGGATCATAACGAATTACCAGAAAGATACCATTTCGGTTTTAGATGTGAACATTCGAAAGATGTATTTTCCGGAAGAAATAACACTCTTTAACCGTAAAAGATTTCACTATAAAAAAGGCGGGTTGCTGAATCATTCATTTGGTGTTGGGTTAGATGCGGCACATTGGTACTTGTCTTATAACCGACGATTTAATAAAAAGTTTGAGGCTGGAATTGGTTTTGGTGTGCATAATAACGGATTCCATTTCAATACTTCTAACACTAGACATTCCGTCTTTGTAGGCTCTTGCCCTTTGTATGCGCAGGGGAAGTACATTTTTAGCTCGGGTAAGAAATTGTGGTATGGAAAAGCGAGAGCGGGGTGGGCAAATAATTTCAATTCAAGCAGCAGTTACGATCTAACGGATGGTTTCCTTTTTGAGGGTGGTATTGGTGTTACCTTTAAATCAAAAACTAGAATGAAACGATATCTGGAAATCACTCAATATTTTGCTCAGGCTAGCGGAATGGCTGTAGACGACAGCATACTGGCACTTTCAGATATTGGTTTCAAAGTTTGGTTTGTCAACTTTATGATAACTTATGGGATTGAGATAGGTCGATAAAAACCCCATTCAGGATTGTTTATTTGGTTCCATTTTTTAGTTCAAGAATTTCTTCCGATTTTTCTTTGTGATAATGGAGCGTTTCGTGAATGATTAGCTCTTCAATTGAACGGGTATATTCTTCGTCCCATTTGATTTTTTTATAAATGGATTCATACTTGGCAATTCCAATAGGTTTCAATTTTAAAAAGTCCATTTTTAATCCTTTTCTGGAAGCAAACAAGACGACCTCTACTTTTACTTTGAATTTCTTTTTCCCTTTTTCTGGTAGGTCTGTTGTCTCAATGACCAAGTATTTAGAGACGTATCCCGCCTTACTGAATTCAATTTTATAACGATGATTTTCCTTTAGAATAAAAATACATTTACCATTTTGAGTCACAATGGAGTCAACTCGAACATCATTGTCAAAAAGTGTAACAGTAGCGATATTGATTTTTTTTGCGCTTTGAACGGCACTTATCTTAGCATCGAGCTTAATAATTCTTTCTTGGGCTCCACTAACAAGAGAGGCAAGAATTAATAATGCGTATATAATTAGCGACTTCATTTCAGTTGGTAGCGAATATACAGATTTAAGATAATGACAGTAAAGCTGAAGATTTATCAAGTGCCTTCTACAATACTTATTCGGTAGCGTTAATTAAGTGATTAATAATAGATACTTCCTGAAGTTTAATATCTAACTGCAATTTCGATAGTAAGGTTATTACAGCGGCCAAAGGCTTGTTTTTAAATCCGCTGCTTTTCCATTGGTGCTGGGTAGTATAGCCAAGATGATTATCTAAAGAAATAGTAGTAGTATTATCGGCAAAAACACCATCCACTGTTTGTTGAAAGTGGTTCAGCTTCTGAACCAATTCAACAGCAGAAAAAGGGCCAGCTTTTGGTTTGGAGTTAAAGGTACCGTAAATAATTTCGGAAGGAGTAATGCAATCGTCATAATTTTTCAAATACTTAAGACTGATGATGGTGTCCTGAGCTTCAATTTCGTGACGTTTTAAATCTTCACATTTAGCAATTAACAATACTTTTAATTCATTGATATAAGTAATAAGTTTTTGGGTTGTATCTCTAATATTCATGCCCAAATTAAATTTGGAAAGGAACACATCTCCCTCAGTTTGGTATTTTAATGTAAGGTCGTAATATATTTTATCAAT
>JABJPZ010000194.1 GCA_018663635.1 Crocinitomicaceae bacterium | reverse complement strand
CGCGACCAGTGAACCGAATATAGGTGTCGTATTTTTGGCCGTCCAAAATAATGGTTAGTGGTATGGTATCTAATATTTTCACATGGCTAAAATCTAATGTTCTGGCGTAATAGACGAGTGTCATTAGATCGAAAGCACAACTCGTGTGATGGATTGTATCTTGCTTTATTGCGTTTCTAGATTTCTTTAGATAAATCTCGTCCTCCGGGTGATTAAACGAGTAGTCGAAATAAACTTTTGAGCTTCCTTCCTGAGCGTTTCGGATAAATCGTTGAGGTTTAAGACTATCCTTTGTTGACCAGGATTGATACTGGTCACGCACTCGAAAAATCCAATCATACTCTTTAAAAGTCTTACCCAGACCGTTGAAATGATAACATGAAATACCCCTATACATAGAATCCTGTACGGCAAATCTAACTTTCCCGGCAGGAACCCAAATCTTTTTGAGGTTGTAATAAACTACGTAATCTAATTGCTCACCTGATTGGTAGGGTTTAGAACCTACTTCACATTGCGCATTACAAGCGGAGAGACAGGAATTAACGAGAACTACGGTGCAAAAAAGAAAAATCCTCCATTGATTAGTTACACCAACAAGAGGATTTAATCTATTTAGAATTAAATTCAAGGAGATACCATCGCCTTAACCGTAAGAACAGTTGTTTTAGGATTGGTATTCGAAAAAACCGTTACGGTTTTTTTATCCTCTCCTTCGCTGTCTCTTGTTTTTGGTCTAAAAACAACATCTATAGCTCCCTTTTCTCCGGGCATAATGGGATCTTTTGGCCAATTCGGAACAGTGCATCCACAAGAACCTTTGGCATTTTCAATTAAGAGAGGCTCCGTTCCTGTGTTGACGAATTCAAAAGCATATTTGTTTTCAGACTGGGCTTTTATCTTTCCAAAATTAACTACGTCAGTAGCAAATTTGATATTGGTAACGGGACCTTTGTTGGGAGTTGTTGGCTCAGTTATGGTTTGCGAATTTAAATTGGGGTTTTTAAGAGGATTGGTATTCTGTACTTCCTTTGTATTGTCAATAATTTCCTCATTTTCTGAAATTGGAATATTGGAATAACTAGACAAATTTCCTTTCGAATTATTGGCTTGGGGTAAGCTGCTACTTCCCGTCGCTTGGTAATATGTGTTGATGATTAAGGTTAAGGCAATTAATGCCAGCAATCCAATTTTAATTTTATCTGAGTTCATTATTGTAAATATTTCTGTAAATAATTATGATTGTAAATTTAAACAATATTGCATTAGTAAGAGGCTAAATTAACTTTCTCATAACTTCCGTCCTCTAAAATTTTTATTGCTTTGATATAAGAGTTGTTTAACTGATTAATGATTTCGTAAAACTTTTTGTAGTCCCAAATATTTTGAGCCAACATCGCCTTAAGTCGAATGTTAATTATTCGTTCAGATTTTTTAAACTGCTCTTCGTTAAATTCCAATTTTTCTTTGTCGGCATAGTCAATTAATTTTTTAGTTAATTTTTCTACATCAAAATCCTTTTTGAATGATTCGAACGTTGTGTGCGCTTCTTTGATTTTTTTACGATTTTTGTCTATATAATTCAGAACGAAGCTATTTAAAATTCCTTTTCGAATTAAAGATGAAAAATAACTCGAAGTTTCTGTCGTATCTAAGGGAACATAAAAGTCGGGCATTATACCGCCTCCGCCATATACAGATCGTGCAGTCGCCAATGTTTCAAATTTTAGTGAATCTGGAAATTTAATACTGTCCGCATTGTAGGCTTCGCCGTTTTGAAAGCGTTCGTATTTTTCTTTGCGATACAATTCGCTTCCTCCTTCATACGATTTTTGAATAGATCGACCTGTAGGTGTATAGTACCTGGAAGTAGTTAGTCTAACCATCGAACCATCGGGTAAATTGACTGGCTTTTGTACCAATCCTTTGCCAAATGACCGGCGACCAACAACTATACCTCTATCCCAATCTTGGATAGCACCAGTTACAATTTCAGATGCCGATGCGGAGCTCTCGTCAATTAAAACAATTACACGACCTTGCTCCATTAATCCAGTTTTCCGAGTGGTGTAGTTTGTCTTGTCATACATTCTTCCTTCCGTATAAACAACTAATTTTCTTCCAGCTAAAAATTCATCAGCTAAATCGATAGCGGTAGACAAATAACCCCCGCCATTACCCTGAAGGTCTAAAATGAGGTCTTTCATGCCCTTTTGCTGAAGCTCGAAAACAGCTTTTTTAAATTCTTCTATTGTAGTTCTAGAGAAATTATTCAGCTTCACATAGCCAATTTCAGGAGTTGCCATGTAGGAAGCATCTAAACTGAAAATTGGAATTTTATCTCTGGTTATGGTCACATCAAAAAGGTCTTGAACACCCCGGCGATAGACCTGAATAATCACTTCCGTATCTTTATCGCCTAACAATCTTTTTCTAACGCCAGAATTTTTTAATCCCGTTCCTGCTATGTTCTCTCCGTCTATATAAATAAACTTATCTCCAGCACGTATCCCGGCTTTTTCTGATGGACCACCTGGAATAGCCTGAACGACCATCAAGGTGTCTTTCAGAATTTGAAATCGTATGCCCACGCCCGTAAAACTACCCTGAAGAGGAGCATTCATTTCCTCTACCTCCTTTTTAGGTATATAAACAGAATGGGGATCAAGTTCTTCCAGCATCCCTACAAAAGCATCTTCAAGTAGTTCTTCTGTTTGAACTGAATCGACATACATGTTGTGAATGTAATCCAGTAGCTTCTCGAACTTCCTAACAGCCATTTGTTTTTCTATGTCAAGTTTAGTCACTATCTGTGCAAATGACACTGACGTCGAAATGGTTATCAGAATTAAAACCAATATTGTTTTGTATCCTTTCATAATTGTGTGCATTCTACGGTTAAAGGTTCCCTAATTAGGAAATTCAAAAGTAAGGTAAGCATATATCATTCCAAAACTTTAGCGTATATGAGTCGGTTAATAATATTTATTCTATTTAGTGTAGTTGTTTCTGCTAACAATGTTGTTTTTACGCAAAATTTCGAATCCGAGCAAAGACTACAAGCAAGAGTTAAATTGGCTTCTCAACATTTTGAAGTACAACTAACAACAGAATTGGCTCAATCGAGCATCAATTTAAATGAAGTGAATGTATTTCTTCGCGGTTTTAAATTGGAAAAAAAATTGGAATTATGGGTGAAACACAAAGATTCAGTTCGCTACCAATTATTTAGAGAATATGATTTTTGCGTATTGTCAGGAACACTAGGTCCTAAATCAAAGCAGGGAGACCTTCAGGTTCCTGAAGGATATTATCAAATCAATCGGTTTAATCCATGGTCTGCTTTTCATTTAAGTTTAGGTCTTAATTACCCAAATAAAGCAGATAAGATTCTAAATCAAAAAGATAGGTTAGGAGGCGATATTTTTATTCATGGAGACTGCGTTAGTATTGGTTGCATTCCAATAACTAATAAGGGTATTGAAGAATTGTATTTGATGGCGCTTTTGGCTAAAAAAAGCAGACAGGAATTTATTGAAGTTCACCTATTTCCATTTAAAATGGACACCTTTAATTCTTTAAAAGTAGTAAATCGTTGCTCAGACAAAAACTTGAAGTTGTTCTGGGAGAACCTTAGAGAAGGGTATTTGTATTTTGAAGAGCACAAAGTGATTCCCAACATAACAGTTAATCAAAGCGGTTACTATATGATCGACTCGTTATGATGCCAACAGTTCATCAGCTTGTTCGGTGAGTTTTTCTACTTTATGTTTAAAGGACTCATTATCTGAACAAGAAAACATTTGAGGCTTAGACGGCCACTCTTTAAATGAAGATTTTGCTTCATTTAGTTGTATGATTAGCATGAAGTCATCCGGATTATCTGAAGCACTATTCACTATTTTTGTATAGTGCTTGATGGCTGTTGCAAAATCTTCTAGAAATTCTTGACATTCGGCTGATAATGGGTCGGGAACTTCCATTGTTAGTACTTCTTCTATCGACTCAGGTTCGGGTAGGGAATCCAATGATACTATGGTATCCATTTCATAAATAAGATCAATACCACAAATTTTAGCTCCTTCAATTCTCATTCTTTTTTCAGAATTGCTTTGTGGCTCAGGAAAAAGACTATCACACGTTGCCTTATTAACAGTTGATAAGGAATCAAGACAATTGCAAAGTGTGGCTTCTACAGGTGTTGCTTCTTGTACAACGATTACTTGCGATTCTTCCCCACATGCAAATAAGAGCAGAGAGATAAGACATAGAATAAGTGTGTTTTTCATGTTTTAGCTTTACAATTTACAAAGATAAATAATTGCGAAGAATCTTTGATAGTTCTTTAGAATTCAGTTTAATACTTTTCAAATCGGATGGTTTGGTTAAATTTACTGGCTGTCAAAAATATATCTATGAAAAAATTTTATTCCATTTGCCTAATGCTTTCTATAACTGCCTCTTTGTTTGCGCAAATGCAAGTTGGTGGAAAACCATACCAATTATCTGTTGATTACCCAGTGAGTCTGCCAAAATTGTTTGGTGTGCAATTGCCAGCATTAAATATGAAAAAAATTGCAGCAGAAGATTTGGAGCGGACTAATGAAATGAAACTTGAGCTATTCTCAAGATTCCATCAGGTTAACTTAAATACTCAAAATTCGGGAAGTTGGTTTACAATGCCTAACGGGGATAGAATGTGGCGACTTAAGATTTCTGCAAAAGATGCAATGGCCATAAATTTAGTGTACGATCAGTTTTTCTTACCAGAGGGAAGCATTATGTACATTTACAACGAAGATTATTCAGATATTCTAGGTGGTTACACCAGCCAAAACAATAAGAAATCAGGTGTTTTTGCAACTGGGAATGTAGTTGGGGAAAGATGTATAATTGAATATTATCAACCTATAGACGTTGTTGGAAATGCGACCATTCAAATTAACAAAGTTGGTCATGCGTATCGCTGGATTGCCAGGGCAGCTGAAGAAGAAAAAGCCGATCCGTGTGAAGTAGACGTTGCTTGTAGTCCTGAAAGTGATAATTGGCAAAATCAAATTAAAGGTATTGTGAGACTTCTTATGCAAGAAGGTGGTGGGCAAGGTTGGTGTTCAGGTTCATTGATTAACAATACGAGCTTAGATTGTTCACCTTATGTGTTAACTGCTTTGCATTGTGGAGTCAGTTCATCCACTAGTGACCTTAATTCATCAATCGCCTATTTTAATTATCAGCGTCCAAATTGTGGGAGTGGTGTTGCTTCTGCATCTCAGTCTATGACAGGCATGACAAGAAGAGCAGATTCTAATGACGGTGGAGGAAGTTCTGGTCCTGACTACTTACTAATGGAAATGAATAATTCAATTCCTGTGGCATACAATGTATTTTACAATGGTTGGAGTAATTCTACGGCCAACGCTACAAGCGGTGTATCTATACATCATCCGGCGGGAGACGAAAAGAAGATTTCAACATTTACAACATCACTTACCGCTTCTGGATGGGGTACCGGTGGAACACATTGGCGCGTGATATGGGCAGGAACTGCTAATGGTCATGGAGTTACAGAAGGAGGTTCATCTGGGTCTCCTATTTTTAATCAAAATGGTCAAATTGTGGGTCAGCTAACGGGTGGTGGTTCTTTTTGTACACAAGTTCCTAGTCCAAGTCCTGACTATTATGGAAGAATGAGTATTAATTGGAATACAGGGCCTAAAAATCCGGGAGATGCCTTAAAACTTTGGTTAGATCCAACTAATTCTGGCGTTACCACTTTGGATGGAACATTTGTTCCTTGTGCGGTAGCAACGTATGATAATTCTGCCGTTAATATGGTGAACGCACCAGTTGGTTACTATTGCTCTTTGGATGTAACTCCTTCCGTTACCTTAAAAAACAATGGTCTAGATGAAGTTACCTCTATAGATTTGGAATATGACATTGATGGAGGTGTAACTCAAAATTATAATTGGACCGGATCATTGCTGGCAGGTACATCTGTAAATGTCTCTTTTCCAATTATGACCACAGTTGCCGGCGCGCATAATTTTAATGTGGAAATTGTCGCTACGAATGGTGGCGCCGATGGGGACTTAACGGATAACAGCGGAACAAGCAGTTTTGTTACTGCTAATCCTTTAACAGCATCACTGTCCATTACTAATCCTACATGTGGTGTAGACGATGGATCAATAAATGCAGCTATTGGTGGGGGGGCTGGATCGTATTCTTACTTATGGAATACCACACAAACCACGGCAAATTTAACGGGTCTTAGTATCGGAACCTATATGCTTACAGTTACAGATCTTGAAGGATGTGAAATATCGGATACGGCAATACTCGTAAATACCGGAGCACCTGTTGTTAGTGCATTTATTACTTCAGAATCATGCAGCGGCCTGTGTGATGGAACACTTGTTGCGACCGCAGCAGGAGGAACAGGTGGTATAACGTATTTATGGGATGGCGGTATTGGTTCTGGAGCCATTCATAGTGGAGTCTGTCCTGGAACTTATTTGGTAACAGTTACAGATTCTAGTGGTTGTCAATCTGAAGAAACAGTTGTTGTGGGGAATGGCACGAATTACCCAAATGCAAATTTTATGAATATTCCTGCTTCTACTACGACTGCAGTAGGCTCTGGTATTACGTTTATTAATTCTAGTTCTGGTGGTGCAACAAGTTATTTGTGGGATTTCGGAGATGGCGTAACGTCGAGTATGACTAATCCTGGATCTCATTCTTGGGGTTCGCCTGGGCCGTACACAGTTACGTTGTATGCAACGAATGGACTCTGCACCGATTCTATCCAAGTTGTGTTCACAATAGTTCCCAATGATCTGATCGAAGGCATAAGTAATTTAAATGTTGTTTTGTTTCCCAATCCAACAGAAGATAACATTCAGTTACAATTGACAGGGAAAAATAATTTAGAATTATCCCTAGATCTGTATAGTATTGATGGAAAGAAAATATTTTCGCAGGCCATTGCAAGAGCAGAAAATCAAGTTGTAATTGATTTAACTTCTTATTCGTCTGGAATATATGTTTTTGTACTACATCATGAGAATGAAAAAATAGTAAGGCGAATAACCAAGTATTAATATTTATTGAGAGTGAATAAGAGCTTCGTTAGTAATATCTAACGAAGCTTTTTTATGTCCAGTTCTTTCTTCCTAATCGATCATAAATATGATTTTTAAGATATAAGGCTATTAATTTATCGAGTATAAAAAAAGCCTGAATGTTGATACATTCAGGCTTTTTGTAGCAGTAGTAATAGCTTATCTTACAATAATCTTTTTCGTCACTATTCCGGATTCAAAGTGCACATTAACAATGTACATTCCGGATGATAATTTAAGATTGCTATTGGTGTACATGTCAGCACCAATATTATTTTCTTGCATAATTAACTTGCCCGTCGTAGCATAAAAATCAACCCTATTAATTGGATTATTTTCAGTGCTAATTATATTAATTGCTCCATTAGATGGATTAGGGTATATACTAACATCCAAATTGCTTAATTCACCAATTTCACTTGGCGTATTTTCAATAAGTACTCTATACAATCTTGGAGCTAAATAACCTTGAATTGTGTCTACAAAACCTAAGGCTCTGAGACGTCCAGTGGCTTCACCTAAAAATTCGTAAACAGGATTGCTCGCATAGCTGTTGGTAACACACGTTGCCGAATCTGCACCATATAAAGGTGCTTCTACGCCAACTTGAGCATTGCTCCACCATTCCCATGGACCATTCCCATCAGCTGGACCAACAAACGGATAAAGCCCTTCGTCTCCACCATTACCATAGGTTCCATCTAAAGAAGTATTGTAACCATCAGCCATTGTTGTATATACGTCTGTTATAGCTGGAGTTTTAAAAACATCATTATTTCCATTTGCATTTTGCAATCTGGATACAACACTACCTCCACTTACTTCTATTACATATAAAGTTGTTCCTGGAACATATACAATTCCTGTAGTATAAGGTGCAAATGCATCGGCAACGCCATGATAAGATACAGTAGGCACCTCTCCGGCATCAATCCAACTAGAATCTCCAATCGCTCCTCCTATGTTAAAGGTCATGGATACGTCAGTCGGATATCCAGCATGGTTCACATAATTAAGAGCTGGGTTTCCACCGTAGCCATCCCAGTCACCCCATACCGCTGTGTCTACCATGAAAGCGGACGTGGTTGGGTTATAAAATTTGGGAAGCTGAATTTCAGACAATTTGTCAACAGATCCGTAAGCTAAGGAAACGTAGCCACCTGAACCTTGTCCACCAATGGCAATACGATTTGGGTTGATGTTATAAGTATTGCCCGATTCGGCGTGGTCTTTTCTAAAAAAACGAACCGCTGTTTTTGTATCTTGAAGTGCTCTATATACCGCTTGAAGGATACTTTCTGTACGCTCTTCTTGTGTCGGTAGAGCAGGATTCCATCCCGTTCTATAGTTGCAAGCAGCTACTACATAACCTTGACGCGCTAGTCTTTTACACATTTCAACAGTTGTACTGTCTGTTTTGTCTCCTGTACACAACTGATTAATATAGCGAGGTAAAAAACTACCTGTTGGCAAATAAATAATCAAAGGTCTTCCCGTAAGAGAATCTCCTGCAGGCTCATAAACATCCATCATTAATGGAGCTAACAAAGGCGAGCCAGTAAGCACTGTGAAGTTTTGCCCGTAAGGCACATCAGAGGTTACCGTAGTGCTAGAAAACACTTCCTCCAAGTATCGTGTTTGCGCAATATTTATTGCAACAAAACCGGTTAGTAAACAGGTTAATAGAAGTAAACGTTTTTTCATAATTTTAATTTTAGTTAATTCATTTATTGTTTATCAAGATCAACACGAATCGAAAAGTAAATCATTCGACCAACTCTCGGACCGCCATAGACCTGGAACTGTTTATTATTTAAAATATTGGATGCCCCAATTTTAAAGGTTGACTTAAATTTAGGAATATACTTGTTAATTTGAGCATCTAATAAAGAATAACTTGGTATTACACCTGTAAATTGAGGAGATCCTTCGTACAAAAAGGACTGAATCCATTTGAAATTGACATTAAAGCCAATGTTTTTAAATGAAAATTCTTTCGCACCTTCTTTACTGGATAATTTAAATTTACCATTCATGTTATTTCCCCCAATACCAATATTGTATTTATGCTCGGGCGTATTAAAAGCGGGTATGATAGGATCGTCAGAACCTCTCTTGTCCAGCTTGTTCCAAGAATAATTGGCTCTGAGTGTTAAGAATTTTTTGGTGTAATAATTAAGACCTATAGAGGCACCTTGAGTCGTTACAATATCTGTCGCATTAGTGGCAATACGGTACACTTGAAACGTAGACCAATTGAATTGATTTGTAAAGTTGCTGATTTCACTATCTATGGCAATGTTATACCCAATAAAATCCTTGTAGAAACTATAGTAATAGCTGGCATCTACATAAAGTGCGTTTTTAATCATATTTCGATAACCTATTTCTACTGTCTTCACTTTTTCTGTACGAATAGGATTAACATTGAAATAGTCTAGGTCATCTCGGTCTTGACTACTATTAAAATCAAGTGCAGAAGGAATGGTAATTAAGGAATCAAATCCAACTGTATTTCCCAATAATATAGCCCTTCCCGTATTATAATAGAGGTATTGGTCTTGTAAAGTTGGATTTCTAGTAGCTGAGGCGAAAGATAATCTCAAGATGCTATTCTCATCAACATTGTATACGGCGGATGCGGAAGGAGAGTACACCAAGTCAAAATTTTCGTTTTTATCAACTCTTATTGTAGCATTCAACTTCAATCGATTAGCTACGTATTTTTTCTCTATACCTAAATATGCTCCGCCCTCTCTGTTCGTTATCACCGAGTTCGTATCTTTAAATATAGACCCTCTTGATTTAGGTGTATATAGTCTGAAATTTCCACCTGTCGTTATTTTAAAATCAGGATGTTTGATGGAGTCGATGTAAAAGAATCGTTCACCATGAACATGGTACAGGGCACTCTTGTCATAAAATCGCGACCCACCTTCTAGAAACGAGGTTTTAGAGGTAATATCGTTTAAAGCGACATCAAACTCAGGTGTTCCAGGGACTAAACGATCCGTATTGTTGTCAAAAATAATTCCGCCAGGAGGAGAAAGCCCTAAATCGGTCAATGATCTGGCTTGGGAATGCCAAAGCGCAAGACTGTCTGTATATTGAGCCATAATTGAATTAGCAAGGTCATAATCATAGAAAAACTCTCCGCCAATGATTTGAGGAGTAGGAAAGCCTGGTAATGCTCTTACTTTTGGTGCGTACACCTGAGTCCAGTAATAACCATAATCAACCGCCCATCTTGAATCGTCTTTGGATTGATCTTGCAGTAAAAGTGCAGTAAATACAGCATCATAGGATTTGCCTGCATCTTCATGGGTGGCATAAGCTCGAAGGAATCCTTTCTTGCCTTTAACTTCAATCCTGTTTTGAAAAAATAAAATGTCTTTGAGACTGTATCTATTGTCTCCCTGATATACGGTTGTACCTGTACCAAAACTAGACGAAAGAATAAGTTGTGTACTTTCGGTGAACTTATAATGAAGTGCCAGAGCTGTTTTTAAATTTTCTGTATCATAGTCTACAATGTCCTTTTCTTCGTATCCTGTTCGGTGAATAACTCCCATGCCGGGTCTATTCAAATCCGCATATGGTGAGCTTTCCGTTAGTGGTCGTTCATCACCGTATCGGTTGATGGCATCGTATCCACCATAATTATCTTGACTTGAAGTTGATTCATAAACGGCGTCTAAATTGTCTGCTACCCAATCGTCGGCTTTTAAATAGGATAGATTTATTTTAAAACCAAATTTGTCTTCACCCAACTTGTTTTGAAAAGCCTTCGCGTATCTGATCGCAGTTTCGACCAAATTCCTTTCTGCTGTTTTTGCTTGTACACTTAATCCTTGAAATTGGAAGGGATCTTTTGTTTCCATGCTAATAACTCCATTAAATGCATTGGGTCCGTAAAAAGAAGAGCTCGCACCAACAATTAAGTCTACTTTTTTAAGGTCAAGTTCAGACGAACCCAAGAAATTTCCTAATGAAAAATTCAATCCCGGAGCTTGATTATCTACACCATCAATAATTTGTAACGATCGAACCGGAGAAGTCGAATTAAAACCGCGCGTATTAATTACTTTAAAACCGATACTTGCTGCAGTTAAATCAACTCCTTTTAAAGCGCCTAATCCTTCATAAAAATCAGCAGCAGGACATTCTTTTATCGCCATTAGACTCATGGATTCTACGGTTAACGCCGATTCCTTTTGTTTCGATGAAATGTTTATTTTTTGAATTTCAACTCCGTCTAAAAGGGTCGTATTATCACCAATTTCAATCCGTACTTTTTGTTTTTCTGACTTAACAATATAATCAGTCGGTTCAAATCCAAATGCTTCTATTATCAGCGTAACGGGAAATGAACCATTGGTCGTAATTTTAAAATTACCCAATTCATCCGTTTCCGTGAAGATTTTAGTTCCTTTAACAGTCACCCTCGCGCCCAAAACTTCTTGTCCAAAAGATTGGTCAGTAACGTTGCCAGAAATAGTAGTTTGCGCAACACTACTTACTGACACCACAAATAGTAAAATTAAAAGGCCAAATAGACGTTGTACAGTTTGAAGCATTCTTTATTTAAAAGTTCGAGTAGCGGAAAGGTAATAAATCTAAATTCTTGGCATTTCTTTTTGTAAATTAAAATTAGCCGAATTTTTAACAGTAAATAGCGCATAAACTATAAGATTGATGGACTGAACGAATTTCATTTCAGTTAAATTACATTCATATTTTGTAATAATGATGTGGGATTATCTTCTATAATTATCAATCGAGCATGAGTTTTACTGAGAAAACCCTCGGTTACCATGTGCGCAATGTGCTGAATCAAATAATTATAGTAACCGTTAGTATTTAAAACTCCAATAGGTTTGTTATGTAAGCTAAGCTGTCGCCAGGTAAAAACTTCGAAGAGTTCTTCTAAGGTGCCAATTCCCCCAGGAAGCGCAATAAAACCGTCAGCCAGTTCGTACATCTTATTTTTTCGTTCGGGCATGTCTTTTGTGACAAATAATTCTGATAAACCATGGTGCGTAATTTCCACTTTATCTAAGAATGATGGAATTACTCCAGTAACGTGTCCATGATGGTTAAGCACTGTATCCGCAATGTGCCCCATGATACCAATAGCTCCCCCACCGTAGATAAGCCCGATATTATTTTTGGCTAAGACTTCCGCCATCTCAATTGCTTGTTCCTGATATATGGAGCTATGACCTGAACGGGAACCGCAATAAATAGCTATATTTTTCATAGAATTATACTTGCTTATTCTGATTGGATGCTAAAATAAAGTTTTCGGTTAATAAGTTTCGAATAATAATGATATCTAAAAACGCGGCTCTGTTTATATTTGCGCCATGCAAGAAATGGTTTTAATTATTGATTTTGGTTCGCAGTACACGCAATTAATTGCTCGTCGGCTGAGAGAACTGAATGTTTACTGTGAAATTCATCCTTATAATAATGTACCATCGCATGGAGATGAATTAAAAGGAGTAATTCTTTCTGGTAGTCCTTTTTCTGTTCGAGATGCTGATGCTCCAAAACCAGATTTAACTCCATACAAAGGTAAATTGCCATTATTAGGAGTTTGTTTTGGAGCTCAGTTTATAGCCCATGAATTTGGAGGTGAGGTCCTGCCGTCTAGCACCAGAGAATACGGAAGAGCTAATCTTACAATGGTGGACAGTAATTGCGATTTATTGAAGGGTGTGGATAGGAATTCGCAAGTTTGGATGAGTCACGCAGATAGTATTGCTTCTGTTCCAAACAGCTATCAGGTTATTTGTAGCACAGGAGATGTCAAGTACGCCGGATATCACATTGCTGGAGAAGAGACCTATGGCATTCAATTTCATCCGGAAGTTTATCATTCTGAACAAGGCAAGGTTATTTTAGAAAACTTTATTGTTTCTGTTTGTGGTTGTTCTCAAGATTGGACGCCTGATTCTTTTGTTGACTCAACGGTTGATGATTTAAAAAATGCATTGGGTAATGATAAAGTTATTTTAGGGTTGTCAGGTGGTGTCGATTCTTCGGTTGCTGCGATGTTGTTGCATCGTGCAATTGGTACAAATCTGCATTGTATTTTTGTAGATAATGGCTTACTTCGAAAATTTGAATTTGATGAAGTCCTGCAATCTTATCAAGGAATGGGGTTAAATGTAAAAGGCGTAGATGCCAAATCACTTTTCTATTCGGCTTTAAAAGGCCTAAAAGATCCTGAGGACAAAAGAAAAGCAATTGGTAAGGTATTTGTAGATGTTTTTGATGCTGAATCCAAAATGGTTGAGGATGCGAAGTGGTTAGCACAAGGAACTATTTATCCGGATGTTATTGAATCCATTTCAGTAAAAGGACCTAGTGCTACTATCAAATCACATCATAATGTTGGTGGATTGCCAGATTACATGAAATTAAAGGTAGTTGAACCACTGCGGTCTTTGTTTAAGGATGAGGTAAGAAGAGTAGGGAAAAGTATGAATATGTCTGCCAATTTATTAGGCAGGCACCCATTTCCTGGGCCAGGTTTAGGGATTAGAATTTTAGGAGAAGTAACAGCAGAAAAAGTACACGTACTGCAAGAAGTAGATTATATTTGGATAAAAGGGCTGAAGGAGCACGGCTTATATGACGAGGTCTGGCAAGCCGGATCAATTTTGTTACCTGTTCAGTCGGTTGGTGTAATGGGAGATGAAAGAACTTATGAAAATGCGGTTGCATTACGTGCTGTCTCGTCAACGGATGGGATGACGGCGGATTGGTGTCATTTGCCCCATGAATTTTTGGCACGAATTTCTAATGAAATAATCAATAAAGTAAAGGGTATTAACAGAGTTACCTATGATATTAGCTCTAAACCACCAGCAACAATTGAATGGGAATAAATAGAATATTATGTTGAAGTTTATTGTAATGCTTAGTTGCATTTTCTTTTTTGTAGGAAGTGTTTTTAGCCAACCAGAAGGTGCTGAGACAAAGTTTATCAATGGCAAGGAATTCTATTTGCACAAAGTCAAATCAGGCAGTACTATATACGGGATACATAAATTATATAACGTTGGGATTGAGGATATTCTTAGTGCTAATCCAACAGCTAAAAATGG
>JABJPZ010000193.1 GCA_018663635.1 Crocinitomicaceae bacterium | reverse complement strand
TGTATTTGCTGAGGATGCATGGAGATCGATCGGCTTTATTTTATGTGGTTTTTTACTTTTATTAGCTTCCATTTGGAAGCCTAAATATACTACCTATACTACAGTAGGAATAGGCCTCTTTTTATTAGTGGATCTCGTTACTGTCGATAAACGCTATTTGAATAACGACTCTGCACCCAGTAATAGAAAAGAATCGCATTTTATTGATCGAGAAGGTAAACATCAAAAATACATAGCGTGGGAAAAAAATAAGAATTATAAATATGCTTTTGATGCGACTAATGGAGATCGTACAATCTTCCAAATTGAAACAGATACCGTTAACCAACCTGCTACCCAGCAAAAAAGAGCGATTTTAAATGCTTTCGATAAGAAACTAAAAGAATTTAAAAAGAATAATAAAGGGAGGCCGAAATCTCAAGATCAGGAGAGTCTAATGTTCTCAAGTTTAAACTTGAACTCCAATTATAAAGTAATGGATTTAGATAATCCCTTCAACAGCGCACGAGTTAGCTACTTTCATAAATCTTCGGGAGGCTACAGCCCCGCTAAATTAGGGCGCTATCAGGACATGATTGATTTCTACATTTCCAAGGAACTGCAATATTTAAGCAGCAATGAACTGGAAAAGACGAAAGTATTGAATATGCTCAATACCAAATACTATCTATATCAAGGTGAATTGGCAATCCTTAATCAATTCGCTTATGGCAATGCTTGGTTTGTACAAAATGTGAAGTGGGTTGAAAATAACAACGACGAAATTTTAGCCATTGAAAATACAAACGTACTAGAAACAGCCATTATTCATAATGAATTTGATCAGGTTCTAAGTGCAAACTATGCAGTAGACACGCTAGCGTCGATTGAAATGGACAGTTATTCCCCAAATCATATTTCCTATTCTTCTGAATCCAAGACTCAGCAATTGGCTGTATTTTCAGAAATTTATTATCCAGGTGAATGGCAAGCGTACATAGACAATAAACCTGTTCCTTTCGTAAGGGCTAATTATATTTTAAGGGCACTTGAAATTCCTGAAGGTAAACATACCATTGATTTCAAATTTGAAGCACGTGCTTTATCCTTTGCAAATAATGTCAACTTATTGGGATTTTTATTACTGCTTTCTGGCTTTGTGGGATTAATTTGGAAAATTATCAGAAAATCAAAACAAGAACAGTCAGCTAACAAGAAGTAAGCGTAAAAAATTGTAACCGTTATGTTTACAGCCTTTTTAATCAGTATTCAAACATTTCTAAAAAGAACATCAAATGTTCTGGTAGCTTTGGTTAAGGTTGTGTTCTTATCCAAATGGTTTGTAAAGCTACCACCAATTGAAACGAATGAAATTGCGGTATTAGCCAATGGCCCCTCACTTGAAAAGGATTTGAAGAGCTTGCATCAAAAATCATTTAGCGGAGAATACATGTGTGTGAATTATTTTCCTTCTTCTAATAAGTTTACCGAAATTAAACCAAAATTCGTTGTTTTCTGTGATGCCAGCCTTTTTACAACAACGGCAAATCATCGCCTATATAGCGACAACAAAACAGTTTTCAGTAATATCTACTCTAAAACAACTTGGCCGATTTATTTATTTGTGCCGTATTCCTCCAAAAAAAACTTTTTAAAACTGATTGCTATTCATCAGCTTTCCAATTCGAATGTTCATTATACATTTTACAATACAACAAATTTTAATGGCAATCGTGGCATTTTTCATTCCTTCTACAATAAACAGTTAGGAATGCCAGATCCTAGGACAGTAGTTACGCCCTGTGTTATGCTTAGTATAAATATGGGATTTAAAAAAGTATTTCTTACCGGAGTTGATCACAATTTTCATGAGGGTATCAAATTAGATCAAGACAATAAATTGCTGATTAGCATTGATCATTTTTACGACGAAAATGAAGATAGAAAATATGTACCTTTTAAGAACCCTGTTACTGATGAGGTTTATAAGATGGGAGAGCTATTTGAGGTTCTGCAAAAAATATTCAATTCATACGGATATATTGCGAAATTTGCCAAGAAAAAAGACGTTCAAGTACTTAATTGTACTGAAACTTCATTTATTGATGAATTTATTAAAATAAAATAATGGGCGCTGTTCAATTTGGAATACCAAAAGAGCTAATAAAAAAAATAAAAGAAGTTTATCCTATTGATAATTTTGTAGAAACTGGTACCTACTTGGGTGAAACCTCTTTTTGGGCATCCACGCAATTCAAAAATACGCACACCATTGAAATAAGTGACGAATTACATCAAGAAGCAACTAAACGTTATTCCAAAATAAAAAATATTCATTTTCATTTGGGCGATAGTAAAAATGTAATCCCAGAAATTGTTAAACAGCTTGATGGACCTGCACTATTTTGGTTAGATGGGCATTGGTGCGGAAGGAATACTGGTGGTAAAGGAAACTTATGCCCTGTTATGGACGAACTAAAAGCGGCCTCATCTGTAAAAGGCTCTGTAATCCTTATTGATGATCTGCGATGCTTCTTGGGCCCTATGCCGTTTGATAGCGAAGAAAATTACCCATCAGTACATGAAATTATTCTTTATCTAAATGAGCGTTTACCTGATAATTATGTCACTTTTCATGATGACACCATAATCTGTGCTCCATCCGCTATAAAAGAAATCATTGACGCCGACTGGAAATTGCACTTTTCTAAACGGTACCCCAATACATTTAAAAATAGAATTTCAAAAATGGCTTGGCGGATTAAACGGATGAACTTCAATAATGAATACGAATAACCTGAATCATTATTTCTTTGCAAAAATACCGTCTACCTGGTACACCTGTCCCGTATTATTATCGGTAAATGCGGGTTGTATTCCATATAAATAAAACCCCTTATTCTCCATAAATTCAACTACCTCTTTCCACGAAATATTGTTGTTCTCATAAACTGCTACGAAAGACATTTCTACAGAAACTAATTTTGAATTCTTTAAAACTTTTGATGCCCCATTTAGCACTGCCATTTCAAACCCTTGCACATCTATTTTTAATAAAATATTATTCGACTCTATGGGTAAATCAACAGCATCTAAAGGCAATACATCAACCGTCTCTTTACCAATGTATTTTGAACTTGGCTCCCCTTGCACATGCGTATCCAGAATATTTAAAACAGAACTGCTAACCAGATTCTCTGAAATATTAATTTCTATCTGGCCAGCTTCCTCACCAATAGCACATCTTTCGTGGATATGCCAATTACTTTTAGTTTTACTCATTGCCATTAAGGAATTGTGGCACACGGACAGCGGTTCAAAAGAAATAATTTTTTCTTCAAAGCCGTGATCCATTAACATGCACGCGTACTGTCCAATATTTGCGCCAACATCCAAAACCAAATCAATATTGAAATGTTTTAAAGCCGCAATTAATCTCGCATCAGGATGAGTTGAAGGCTTATATGGCCTTACAATTAAACCCAGTCTGTGGGTATATTTTTGAAAATATCGAATGAAACTCATAATTGTATTTCTTTTTCATCTGCATACTGATTGGCATACGTAGCAACCATATTGTAGCTATTTAACACCATTTCCTGAAGTTCTACTAATAATTCTGGCGTTCTTTGTTTTCTTTTTTCTAGCGCTTCCTGGGTTAAGGTATTCATGAAATTCGTCACCTGTTTTTTAAGGTCTTCTCCCTCTTCAATTAACCAACCCGAATCCTGCAGCATGTGCCAATTATCACTTTCTTTTGAACCGGCAAAAAGCAAAGCACCATTCATTGTAACAGCACTAATAGCTTTTGAAGGTACAGCAATGTGTGTCCATTTTTTATACAACGTAACCAAATGAATGTCTATAAAATGAAGCTGGTCACGAGGGACCGTTTCGACCATGATAATTCCCTCTTGATGAGCTAAAGATTCTTTTAATTTAGGTGCCTTGTGTCCGTACAATGCCAACACAATTTGCTGTGTTTCAGGATCAATTTGATTGGCAACCTCTCGAATAAAAGCCGGATTATGTGCGTCCCCGATATTTCCACAATAACCGAAAGTTGTTTTAGAAGAATCAAACCAAGCTGGTTTTTGTTCTGATTTATCCTGATAGAAAAACACACCGCATGGAAGAATTGCTGCAGGCAGTTCTTTTTGAAATTTGCGCTCTAAATGTTCGTGTTGTTTTGGTCCTAATGCAATCAGAAGCCTTGGATTAGAATTGTATGTTTTTTTAATTACCCATTTATAGAACCTATTGTTTTCACTAATCATATTTGTGGCACTAAACCCTTCCGGAAAAAGATCCAAAGACCAAAATGCCCAATTGTACTTTCTACCATACATCATTGAAGCCCAAAAAGGCAATAGTGGAGGGCTGGAAGTGGTTACGATGAATGTATCTTTGAATCTTTTAGACTTTCGAGTTAATGCCCAACCATCATATAAGAAAGTAATAAATCGCAATATCTTGTTATTACTTTGAGACAATGATTTTAATTTGATCACATTTCCAACAGGTTCCCTTCTTCTTCCTCCCCCTTCAAAACTTCGATCCATGCAAATAATATTACTTTCGATATTGCATTGCTCTTTTAAATAAGTTACCATATCACAAATGGCTTCACCATTAATATTCGGCGTAGGCGGGTAATAACGAGCTACAAAAGTGATTTTTGGTTTCTTATTATTGTATTCTAAATTGTCTTTCATAAGACTATAAAATCTAGGTTAGATTCTTACAATCATGGCGTCATAAATCTCAGTTAGAATATCATCTACCCCAAATCGATACTCCCAAGACGGATAATGCAATTTGAATTTAGAAACATCACTAATGTACCAAATATGGTCCCCTACTCGGTTGGTTTCAGAATACTTATAATTCATCTTGTTGCCCGAGATTAATTCGCATTGATCTATCGCTTCAATCATAGAACAATTAGAAAAGCGACTTCCTCCAGCGTTGTACACCTCACCACAGCGAGGATTTTGATAAAAATGCCAAAACATATTCACTAAATCATAGCTATGAATATTATCTCTGACCTGCTTACCCTGATATCCGAAAATGGTATATTCTTGTTTTGTAATGCAACATTTCATTAAATAGGATAAGAAACCATGCAATTGAGCACCGGAATGATTAGGACCAGATAAACATCCTCCGCGAAAAACTCCTGTCTTAATCCCAAAATAATTGCCGTATTCTTGAACCAAAACATCTGCTGCCACTTTTGATGCTCCAAATACTGAATGAGTGGTATGGTCTAAACTCATCTGCTCGTCTATCCCTTCCTTAAAATAAGCATGAGACTGATCAATTTCCCATCTTTTATCCAGCTCAACTAACGGCAGCTTATTGGGATTGTCACCATAAACCTTATTCGTAGAAGTGAAAATGAATACCGCTTCTGAAGCTAATTGCCTCGTAAGCTCTAACAGGTTCAGTGTGCCGTTTGCATTAATGGTAAAATCTGTAATGGGTTCTTTTGCTGCCCAATCGTGACTCGGCTGTGCTGCAGCATGTATAATTAAAGAAATGTCCGAATTGTACTTCTGGAAGATTTTTTCCAAATCGTTGTAATTTCTAATATCTATATTGTGGTGTTCATAATTAGAATAATTACCACTCAATTTATTTTGATTCCATGTTGTTGAAGCCTCCTTGCCAAAGAAATAAGACCTCATGTCATTATCAACACCAATTATTTTATCGAATTTATCAGCTAGAAATAATACTGCTTCGCTACCTATTAAACCTCCAGAACCAGTTATAATTGCAACACTCATAAATGTTTGTTTTACCCCATGAATATTGGGATTTCAAAACTAACTGAATAATCTCTAAAAAAAGAATGTGACCGAAGAAAATCGACGCAATAAGCCTACCTTCTGCCCTATTGGCAGATAAGAAAGAGAATTACTTACTGAGATAAAGATTTCTTTCGCTGTAAATTTCTCTAAAAAATGGATCTCTTAAATTATCAATAAAACGAATTGCTTCACCTGTAGACTTCATTTCAGGCCCAAGCTCCTTATTAACATTTGGAAATTTATCAAAAGAAAATACAGGAATTTTAACAGCGTACCCCTCTTTTCTTGGGTTAAATTTAAAATCGTTTATTTTTTTCTCTCCAAGCATTACTTTTACCGCATAATTCACGTAAGGTTCGTCATAAGCTTTCGCTATAAATGGTACTGTCCTAGACGCTCTTGGATTAGCTTCAATGATATAAACTTTATCTTCTTTTACTGCAAATTGGATATTAATTAGGCCTACTGTTTCTAAGGCAATCGCAATGCGATTTGTATACTCTTTAATTTGCTCAATAACTAAATCTCCCAAGTTGTATGGAGGTAATACGGCATAAGAATCTCCAGAGTGAATTCCTGCAGGCTCAATGTGCTGCATTATACCAATAATGTATACATTTTCTCCGTCACAAATTGCGTCTGCTTCACATTCTATCGCTCCACCTAAGAAATGGTCTAATAAAATTTGATTAAAAGGCATGTCTCTCAAAATATCTACAACATGATGTTCAAGATCCTGATCATTAATGACAATTTTCATTTTCTGTCCACCTAAAACGTACGACGGCCTTACTAATAATGGATATCCTAATTCTTTAGATAATTCTAATGCTTGTTCCGCACTTTCTACAACACCAAATTCAGGGTAAGGAATATCAAGATCCTTCAAAAGATTAGAAAACCTACCCCTATCTTCTGCTAAATCAAGTGCCTGATAGCTAGTCCCCATAATTTTAATCCCATACCGTTCCAACTTTTCAGCTAATTTGAGTGCTGTTTGACCTCCTAACTGAACGATAACACCTTCTGGTTTTTCATGCAGAATAATATCATAAATGTGTTCCCAAAATATCGGCTCGAAATAAAGCTTATCCGCAGTATCAAAATCAGTTGAAACTGTTTCTGGATTACAATTGATCATTATAGTTTCATAACCACATTCTGCTGCTGCTAAAACACCATGGACACACGAATAATCAAATTCAATTCCCTGTCCGATTCTATTTGGGCCTGATCCTAGTACAATTATTTTCTTTTTATCCGTTACAATTGATTCAGATTCATCCTCAAAAGTAGAATAGTAATATGGTGTTTTGGCTTCAAATTCTGCAGCACAAGTATCAACAAGTTTATAAGAACGCTTAATATTCAAATCGTGACGTTTCTTAAAAACCTCACTTTCTAAGCATTT
>JABJPZ010000192.1 GCA_018663635.1 Crocinitomicaceae bacterium | reverse complement strand
ATATAAACATAGTTGAGCTTCTTTTGAAAAGAGGAGCTGATATTGATATTAAAGCTTCCGATGGCAGAACGGCTTTAGCGATTGCGTCCAAAAATGGTCATAAAAATATCGAAGAATTATTAAAAGATGCGGGCGCTAAATTGTAAAAACCAAGATTTAGTCGCACAGACAATGTTCGCTATTGGCCGTTTTCAGACAAAGGTCCTATGGGTTAAATAGACAGTAATATTTTACTTGTTTGATTCCCTCCTCGCAAAAGTGCTCGTGCCGGGTATGGGGTGGTTGTTATGCGTTAGGTAGGTAATATTTCCTCAAGGCGTAGCCTTGTTAATAATCCGTGATTTCTCCACCTGAGATACGGCGGGGTTCTTTGCCGAATTCAAGTGGGTGATCGGTGCCAGGGAGGATGGTGCCGTCTTGTGAATAAGGCCCAATCTTGCTCCACGTTCCCGCCTGATGTTCGGATACGTATTCCATTTCCAGAATTGCTTTTGGATTTTTATATCCGTATTTGGAAGGTGCGATCAAGCGTAGGGGGAATCCATGTGCGTCGGTGAGAGGTTTGCCATTCATTGAATGTGCAAGAATAACTTGGTCCTGATTCAATGCGGTACGCGGTAGATATTCTTTATATTCATCGCCGCAATGAAAAAGAATTCCTTTGGCCTCTGGTTTAGGTTGAACGATTTGTTCTAGTTCGTGAATAGAAAATCCGGACCACTGCGCGCGTGCGGACCAGCACTCAACGCATTTCATTCGTGAAGATTGGGTGGTTGTGGTGAACGATTTAAAATTTTCCAGCGTGAAAGATTGCGGTGTGTCACAAAGTCCGGTTATTTTCAGTTCCCAGGTTTCGCCGTTGATGCGGCGCATGGGTTTCCAGAAATTGATGTAGAAGTTTTTATATTCGCCTTCACGGGTTTTACCTATGTAATCCGTTCCTTTGTATGTATGAAGTTCTTCTGCATTTGACGAACCACGACACCAGCTCCAGAAGATGAGAGCTGTGGCCCAGAGTCCACGTTCAAGAAAAAGTCGGCGTGTTATTTTTCCTAGCGTGCGCATCGAAATCCTATGAATGGCAATCGGTTTGATGGTGCAACCAAATTGCGGTCAAACGTTTTGCTGTATTCGTATTCGAGGTGGAAGTTCCAGAGTCCGCCGCGTGTGATCTTCTTTTTGTAGAAATCGCTTGCTGTCCATTCCCAGACGGAGCCTGCCATGTCACGAACCCCGTAGGGAGAGACATCCTTTTTATTGAGTCCGACCCGACGTTTGATTAGGCCCGAGTGAAAGGGATGCGCTTTTTTTCTTAGTGGTTTGTTACCCCAGGGATAAATGCGGGCATCGTCACCCCGTGCGGCTTTTTCCCATTCTTCTTCTCGGGGAAGTCGTTTGCCAATCTTAATACAATATGCTTTTGCTTCTTCCCAAGTGATTTTGGTGGCAGGGTGAGAGCCGGCATTTTTCCAGAAAGAATGTTCAGGAAACTGCTCTTTAAATTCTTCATTAGTGGCTTCGTAGCGGTCAATCGAGAAACTATCGAGATACATTTTGTGCCGTGGGGTGGCGTATGGGTCGTTGTCATCACCCATTATAAATTGTCCCGTTGGAATTTCGACCATCTTAGAGGCGAAAGAAACGGCGGGACAAAAAGTTAGGAAGATAATCAGGATGCCATGAAATTTCATTGTGCCTACAGTGGGTTAGCTGACGCTAATATGTTGTATTGTTTGAAGGGCGTGAGCGTAGTCAGTTCGCGAAATGCACACTCATCTTTTTCAACATTAGGCTCAACTATGTACAACTTGTAATTCAAGGTTTCGAAAAATGTGGCGAAAGAGCCTATAGAGCCGTCAGCATCGGTGTGCAACTCGAAAAGAATCTTTGGCCGACTACGACTGAGGATAGATGTCGCACCCTTCAAGCATTCCAGTTCTGCGCCTTCTACATCAATTTTTATAACATCAACCTTCACGTTTGGATCGATCAAATCATCAAGCTTGCGAACAACAACTGCATTCTTAATGTCTCTTTTAAATGTAATCCGGTTGATTAATCTTTCAGGCCAACGTATAGCATCTTGTCGATTTTTTAAAAAATCTTGTGAGAGCGAACCAACACCACTTTCAAACCCAAGTTGCGTTAACTCAAATTGTCCTTCAGATGCACCACAACCAACGTTAAAGCCTCGCACACGTGTTTCGCAACCGAGAGAACGAGCGATACCAATAAGGTCAGTAAATACCGAATGATTCGGCTCGAAAGAGTACACTTTTGCATTCTTTTCTAAAGCCGCAATAAACGAGTGATGCCCCCAATTCGATCCTACATCGATAAACACACCATCCTGAGGAAGGAAAAGTTCGATAACAGCAAAGACATCTGGCTCATAGACTTGGTTATAGTCTTCGAAATAAATGGAGTGAAATTGAGAGTTAGTAGATCGAGCTATAAATTTCTTCTCTGCATAGTAGGCAGTTGTAGGCAATTTAATGCCACGTGCTACGAATGCAAAAGCAAACCTTCTAAATATTATCAATACCAGATAAGACCAATAAGATGAAAGCTTGTTTGAGGGTTTCTTCCCGCAATACTTATAAATCTTGATCAATAGGTTTTCTTTGATCAAGTACGGATTGCAATATTTAACCTTCATCTTTTGTACCTATCTTAGTCAGTGCACCTTTTAGTTCTTCATAGCTTGCGGTTCTTGCGATGACGTGCGGATGGGGTAGGGGCATATCCCTTCTTGTTAATATGCTCAATGCGATTGTATCGCCTTAAATGCCCTGACCTATAACCAGCGGCGGTTCGCCGCTTATTCCCATTCAGTAGTAACGTGGAATTATAACTCTTTAAAAGCAAAGAGTTAAGTGGCTAATAATAGTTATGTGTAACTATTGTGTAAGTTTCTGAGAGAAAACCTTGTTCGAATAATGACCAACGTTACTATTCGATTTCAATAGTCTACGTGTTTTGCGGTTACACATTGTGCGGCAATTTTCCCATATCAAATAAATATTAATTTTTAAACTTTACACCAAATCTGATTATAAGTATTTTCATGTTTGCTTCCGACAAGCATTTCGGATTGCCGTTTTTCTTTTAGGAAAAAACCGCATTCAACTAGAATTTTATGAATTGATTTTGCTTGTTCCAAAAAATCATCATTAGTTTCTATTAATACAGATCTGCAAGTTGGATGTTTAAGCGTCTCTATTGCTCCAGCTAGAATTAGATGCTCGATGCCATCAACATCTATCTTAATTAGACTTGGACGTTCGACAATAATATTGTTGGCAATCAAAAAATCCAACGAAAAGCCTAATGTTTGATAAATTAAACTTTTGTTAATTGGTTTTCCATCATGATCATGGTCAACTCCAAATGCTGACAATGCCGCACCTTCTTCAATTGTACATAACGCAAAATCAGCAAACTCATTTTTCTGTGTTAAGGGATTTGTGATTATTTTAATTTGGTCTTGAAGTTTATTTTCATAAATATTTCTTGCTAACAGTGACAAATTAAAAACTGATGGTTCAAACGCATATACATTGCCTTTTTTTGTGGCACCGTAATAAAGTGAGTATAATCCTACGTTCGCGCCGATATCAAAGAAAACACCATCACTTTCACTTCCATCTATCCATTCAAGTGTTTCTGGTTCTTTAGTAGAAAAAGTATTAGCTCTATATCTACAAACCCAATTTGGTGTAAATAATTCGAGTTTTACTGTTTTACCATTTTGTAAATGTGAAATTGTTTGTTTGCGTAAACTGTTTTTTCCAGCTTCATATTCAAACCAATAATTACCTAGCCCACCCTTTATAGTCTCTAATAAGAAAGCGTAAAATGAAGCGATATAACTTAATAACTTTAATGGTGATATTAAAAGAAATTTAATTAAAAGTTTTATTTGTATTTTGCTGTTTGTGTTTTTCATCATTGCAACGCCTCTATACCCTTCTTTTTCCAAAAAAACCACGCATTCATAAAGGAAGCGTGGCGCTCAATCTTCTAACCTCTAATTAACTAACTCTGCTACAATTTTGCTAGTTCTATTAATTACCTAAACCTTAGGATTAGTTGTAGTCGGAGCACCTTTCCAAATGTTAGTAACAATACCATAAAACATTCTAGTGTCTAATATGTTTTAATGTGTTTAGATGCTTTTTTTGTGTATTATACGGAACAACTAGGGATCTAAATAGGCTAGAAAATATTCCAAATAAAACTTAATTAAGTTATAAATATTCTTCTAAGGTATGCCATACGCTAACTGCTGTTCTAAAGGCGTATCAAACTCTCCATCGTCTACAGCCTTTTTAATACTTTGAAGTGTTGGCTCTAACTCTGCTTTTGAATACAACTCAATAGTATTCTTACCTTGTTCTAACTCTACGACCTTATTTCCATATCTAATTGTAAGCAGAATAGTGCCACCTTGCTGTTCACACCACCAACGCCTTATTCGTTTTGGTATTTCAAGTTTACGCTCAGTGCCGTCTTCATTATGTACCCACCTTATCTTCGTAGGTTTGTAGTTGGAATCAGTTGCTATAAGCATTT
>JABJPZ010000191.1 GCA_018663635.1 Crocinitomicaceae bacterium | reverse complement strand
CCATCATCACTTCTCCAGGTTCCAGCCCAGACTCCTAATTCTGTTCTTAAAGCACCGCGATTTGCTAGTTTCGTCTCTAACGCAATTGCTGCATTAGTAAACAAAACCATATCAGTTCCTAGGACTATTTCAAAAACTGATTTATCTACACTAGCACCATTTATATCAGATTGATCCGAATCTTGAGAATAAAAATTTATTGCTGAGACAGATAAAATTAATAATAGTAGTTTTTTAATCATCGTAATTTGTTTTAATAGCGTTTCTACAATATAGCCAAAGTAAATTACATACGCCATATCGTTATTAAATATAATTTAATAACAGATTTATACTTTTTGGGCAATTATAAAAACTGCGAGAATTCGCACCTTATCTTAATTCACTGTCAGCTTCAATTTAATTGTAGCTACTAAAATTAGGTTAGCCAAAAAAGTGTTCAGATTTTTTGCAAAAAATATATTACCCACACCATGAATAAGCTACTCTTGACACTAGGTGAAAAATATGCAGTATCTAGCTAGGTTTTAATATGCATTTAAAGCAATGGGACCAGAAAATGTGTTTTCTGATAAAGCGATATCCTAAAAGAAACATCACCGAAGGCATTTGTTCACTAACCTAAAGATTCCCCATTTCATAGTGATGCGAACGAGTTAAAAGAAAACATATCTTACAATTAGAATTTTAAGCTCTTATTTCTTACGTCATTTTCAAATTTAGCTTCAAACTATGAAACTCCACTAATGCATCAATTGGACACCTATTGACATTCGCAATACGCACACCATATTTTTTTGCAACCTCACTCAAAATCTCTTTGTGAAAATATGCGATGGAACCAATAAAACCCAACTCGTAATTCTTATAATTATCATAAGGAATTACACGCTTCTGAAAAAAGTCATCAAATCCTTTATACACAATTTCCCTGAGAAATTCATACTGTAAATGTGGTCTGTAAAAGGAGGCAAAATGTGCCAAGAATACATTTGGATCTTTTTCTTTGTAAGTTGAATTAAGAATTTGTTCTTTAGACAGCTTAAATTCTTTTTTGAATTCTGAACGCAGATTCCCACCCAGTCGATCCTCCAAATATAACTTGACCAGTTCTATACCCAGGTAAGAACCACTTCCTTCATCGCCATAGATATAACCATGAGAAGGTATATTCTGAGTTACAATCCCATTTTCCCATATACAAGAATTGGAGCCGGTACCAATGATACAAGCAATCCCATCTTTATTTCCAAGACTTGCTCTTGCTGCAGCAATTAAATCATGGTCAACATGAATTTTTGCATTGGGAAACATTCTAGCTAATGCTTTCTCTACGGTTTGGTTTTTGGCTTTTGAGGAACAACCAGCACCATAAAAATTTACATTTTGAACATCTTCGAGTACAATATTTATTTTTGAAAAACCTGAGAAAATTTCATTAAAAATAAACTCCGTCGAATGGAAGTACGGGTTAAAACCAATCGTGCGAATTCTTTCAACCGGTTTGGCGTTTTCATCAACAATAACCCAGTCTGTCTTTGTTGAACCGCTATCGGCAATAATTTCGTATTTACTCATTTATTGACTTTAAATACTATATTTTGCATCGTGTCATATAAAAACCAAAAACTGAATACATCGAAGCTCATCGCTTTTCAATAAGTCAGTTCATTACTAATTGTCAAAGCCCGTAGTAAGGTTTTCTCTCTCATACTTAAGGTTCGGCGCCTCAATAAATCCAATGCTCATTCAATCGTTACAAGAAGTATTGTAACATTAATTGCTGTCTAGTTATTGTTTGTTTTACAATTACCAAATCTAAAGTAAACGAAATAATCAGGAATACAAAATTATTGAACCTGGAATCTAAGTTTAATTGATTCAACACTAAGCACGAATTCTCCAGGCTCTACAAACCATTTATTCTTTTCGTTCACAAATGACAATTCAGCTATCGGGATAGCTATTTCAACAGCAGCAGTTTCTTGTGCTGCAATTTCAACTTTATCAAATCCTCGTAATCGCTTAACTGAGGGCGTTATGGAAGCTACTTGGTCACTGATATAAACCTGAACTACTTCTTTGCCATCTCGATTAGAACGGTTCAATACCTTCATCGACACAAGCAATGTATCGCCTTCTTTAAAAACCGTTTTATTCAATTTAATATCGGTGTATTCAAATTTAGAATAGCTCATTCCAAAACCAAATTCCCACTGAGGATGAAATGCTTCGTATCCAAAATTCTTATCTAATTTTTCTGTATGCTTGTGATCATAAGGAACCAGTGAACCAGCATGTCTTGGATAAGTAAATGGCAATTTACCTGATGGATTAATTTTGCCAAATAAGATTTGAGCTAAAGCATCTCCACCGTAATCACCTGGCAAATAGCAATGCAAAATAGCATCGGCTTGATCTTCCACTTCTCTAACAATTAAAGGGCGATTAAAGACCAATGCCAAAATAATTGGTTTACCTAAATCACTCAAAGATTTAACCAATTCCTTTTGTGCTTCATGCAAATTTAAATCTTCAATATCCCCGGGTTTCTCAGTAGAAGGTATTTCCCCAAGACAAACAACAATTACATCTGCTTTTAGGGCTTTTTCAATGGTTGCTGAAATGTCTTTCAGACTGTTCAAACCAGCACCTAGCTCATACCTAATTTTACCATCCGATTCTTTAGCTATTGCCTCATAAATCGTATTTGCTCCTTTCGTGTTGTATTGTTCATCAACCCCTTGCCACGTATGGGTCCATGCTCCGTTCTGCACATTAAGAGAATTGGCTGCCGGACCACAAACTAAAACATTTGCACCCGCAGAAAGTGGTAAAACATTGTTTTTGTTTTTCAAAAGGGTTATCGATTCCGTTGCTGCATTTGTTGCGGCCTCTTTGTGTTCATCAGAACCAAATAAGGCATAATTTTCAAATGCCGGTATAGGGTTCTTTAATATCCCCAATTGTTTCTTAACCCATAATATTCTTCTGCACGATTGATCCAACCTACGCTCAGGAATTTCATTCTTTTTCACCAAATCAATCAATGCGTGATTGAATGAATAATCATTTGGCGTCATACTCATATCTATTCCTGCAAGTACTGCAAGTTTAACCGCATCTCGCATGTCCGTAGCAACTTTATGCTCTTTATACAGTTTTATGATGTCTTCCCAATCGGTTACTGCCAATCCTTTAAAATTTAACTCTCCTCTTAGCAACGTGGTAAGAATGGCATGATTGGCATGCACTGGAATACCATTCATTTCTCCAGAGTTAATCATTACTGTTAGTGCGTTGTTTTCTATGGCCGTTTCAAAAGTCGGTAAAAAATATTCTCGAAGTTGTCGTTCAGGTATCCAGGCGGGCGTTCTGTCCTTTCCCGATAAAGGCATGCTGTAGCCCAGAAAATGTTTCATACATGCCGCCACTTTATTGGCGTTCGAAGGGTCTGTTCCTTGATATCCACTGATACACGCTCTCGTCATAGCCTTAGCCAGGAAAACATCCTCGCCATAAGTTTCGAAAAACCTCGACCACAATGGCTGTCTGGCAATATCTAAAACCGGAGAAAAATTCCATGGAATTCCAGACGCACGACATTCATATGCAGTAATGGACGCAGCCCTTTTAACTAATTTTGGATTCCATGTTGCTGCCTGCCCTATTTGTTGCGGAAATAAGGTCGCATCATTAGTATAATTAACTCCGTGTATAGCATCAATACCATAAATAATTGGCACATGATTCCCCTCTGTAACAGCCTTATTTTGAATAGTAGTAATAATTTCCTCCCAATGAGCTCTGGAATAGGTATGTCCTCCCACATTCAAAATTGAACCAACAAAGTAATGATTGATGGCTGAATCAAGTCTTTTTAAATCTAACTCGTGTGGCACAGTCAGATTAAAAACTTCGCCCTTAGAAATGACATCCAGATTAATTTGAGTCATTTGACCCACCTTCTCCTCGATTGACATTTTAGAAATAATTTCTTCAATATCCTGACCATAGTCAAATTCTTGATCGCGCGTCTCACTAATTTGATTAACCGATCCATTACTACAGGAAACTATAAACAGAAATAAATGAGCAAAAATAAAATAGCGTTTACCAGTATTCATAATGTATCCGTATTGTGTTCTAAACTTAACCAAGAAATTCAAATGAAAAACAATAATTGAATAGCGAATTTCATTTGAACAACCTTCTTATTTCCGAAATCTTCTACCTAATTTAAAAGAAATAATTTCATTCAGTAATTCGTTATTGTAAATTTTACACTAAGATGATAAAAATACATAAGAAATCAAATTAGTTTTCTTTTTCAAATTAAAATCAACTGATCCGCATCATTAGGTTTTACCCATTTAAAGGTACTCTAACTTCGATAAACTCTGAATTTTATTACTGTATAGATTAATTTGATTTTTTCTTGATTCTATATGCAAAATTAATCCCTGCTGAAATTCCGCCATGAGCTGGATTATGGTAATGTATCTTATATTCAAGAGATGGAGAAATCCGAATCGCATTATCACTCACATATTGATGATAACGAATTCCAATAGCACCACCAGCAAATGAATCCTGACCCGAACTTTTGAGGTATTCAAACTGCAACGGACTAATATAGGGTGCTAATCCAGCATGATCATTAAGTTCAATATTGTAGCTAATTCCTTCTGGAATTATTGCTGTTAAAATACCAATCAAAGCTCCTAGCCCAATTTTACCTGTAGAAGTAGAATCTTCCTTTGTATTGTTGGCAATTGCCAATCCAACAAAAACGCCTCCAAATGGTGCTAAAGGCATATGAAAATATTTTTCACCAAACAATATACTGTAATGAATACCTACCTTCTCTCCTGCCAAAATATCCAATTCCAATCCTCCATATCCTCTCGGCGCATAATCGTTAATGTTCAGATACCCTCCTTTTACAGCTACGTACCCAGTACCTTTCTCAATCTGCCCAAAACTACTTTGATACACAAATAGCAAGAACATTGTACACAGTATATATCTAATTATCATTTAGCAAAAATGAAACTAATTATTGAAATTCATATTATCGCTCTCAATAAAGGCCGTGAATTGATTTATTCTTTGACTTTCACATTTTCGGCACCCGTACTAATTACTGTAAATTCTGTTCTTCGATTTACAGCATGTCTCTCTTCATCACAAGAGGATTTAGTTCTTCCTTCGCAAGAACAATCATTTAATAAATTTGACTCTCCATACCCTCTTCCGGATATTCTATCAGGGTTTGTAATTCGCTCTTTGATATATCGAGCAGAGGAGACAGCCCTTCTACCAGAGAGACTTTTATTAGACCTAATACTTCCTCGACAATCGGTATGAGCACCAAGTTCTACAACCATATTGGGATACTTATTTAAAATCAATACTATTTTATCTAGTTCCAGCGCCGCATCTGTTCGAATATTATGTTTACCTAAATCAAAATTAATGGGGTTAAGCTCTACAAGTTGTGTTAAATCTTTCACTTCTGGATCTAGTGTTAAATCAAGTGATTTATGCACCTCATACACCCCTTCCTTATCGAAAAGCGCATTATAAGTAACTGTTTTTGTAAAATACCCAACCTTTGATAATTCTAAATTAAAACTTCCTCGGTCATCTATTTTTCGTCCAACAAGTGGCTTGAAAATAGAGCCCACAGAATCCGTTGTGTAGCTTTCTATCGATCCATCAAAATTATCTATTAGTTTAATAGCCACACCCTTTACCGGTTCTGAAGATTTTGAATCCGTTATCACTGCTATTAAAGAAATTCCTGGATCTTTTTCTAATTCTAAATTGGCAACAATGACATCATCATTAACAGCAGAACTAGTTTGAAGCGTTCCATTAAAATAATTTTCTTTTGAACCAGCAAGAGTCCATGATTGATCAGCCTCAACGCTAAAAGAATAGCTACCATCTTCACCAGTAACTGCTACCTGAACCGTATCACCTGCCGCATTGCACAGCGCAACATCAACACCGACGAGTAAATTTCCATTCTTGTCCTTACCAACACCTAAAATCGTTTTACCAAAAACAAACGGTTTATTCATTTCAACTGAATAAATGTCATCGTCACCCTTCCCTCCTGGTCGGTTAGATGCGAAATATCCATACTGATTAGTAGCATCCATTACTAAAGAAAAATCGTCTCTCTCAGAATTAATAGGCACGCCTACATTTTGAAGCTTCGAAAAAGAACTGTCTTCTTTCATTTTTACAACAAAAACATCCAATCCACCTAAACCAACGTGCCCGTCACTTGCAAAAAACAACAAACTTTCTCTTGATTGAATAAATGGGAAAAATTCATTGCCTTCTGTATTAATTTGGTTTCCTAAGTTAATGGGCTTACCCCAGGCACCATCTTTTCCTTTAGTGACCTTATATAAGTCTGATCCACCTATTCCCCCAGGCATATCACTTGCGAAAAAAAGCGTTTCACCATCTGCTGATAATGCTCCATGACCGCAAGAATACTCGTGACTATTAAAATCAAATGCTGTTGGCTTTGACCAAAAATCTCCGTTATAACTGGTTTGCATCAACTGAAGCTTAATGGTTCCATCCACACTTTTCCCATCGTAATCATCTGAAGTAAAAACCATGTATTGACCATCTCCAGAAAAAGTCACCGGACCTTCGTGAAATTTCTTAGTTATTGTTTTAGATAGAAGCGCTATTTCTCTAAGCTCTCCATTCGACTCTCTATCTCCAATATAAATATCTAAAAAAGGCAAGTGATTCCAATTCCATTTCCGCCTAATTGATTTTGTACCCTCTCTTGAACTTGCAAAAACGACCTTGTTTTTATAAAAAACTGCTCCAAAATCTTCCTGTTCTGAATTAATCATCAAATTGCGAATAATGAAACGTTCCTGATCTTCTTTTAATTTTTCATACGCACCATGATTGTTATAATACTCAATACCTCGACGGTCATCAGATTTGAACTCATGAAATTTATCCATCCACTTTTCTGCTTCCAAATGTTTACCATTCATTTTTAACATTTCTGCATACCTGAAAAAATCATCAGGAACATTATCCGTGGCCAATGCCAATTTCGAAAGTTTATCCTCAGCCATTTTATACTGATTCGTAAATCTGTACGCTTTCGCCAAGTTTCGCAACCCTGAGGTAGAAAGGCTTTCGGAATTCTCAAAACAAGAAATCGCTTTTTCGAAAGAATAATTCATGAAATGTTTTTCTGCCTTGAGCTCTTGTGTGGATTTCTGCGCACACAGAAAAACAGGATAACTAAATAGAATTAAAAAAATAATCATTTTCATATGGCAAAGCTTTTAAAAATATCTAGGTGATTTGATTTTTCTTTGGTGGTTGTAATAAAAATCATATCGCAATAGAACCTCGTGTGAGCCCTCGTTGTACGTGTATGTTTTATTTACAAAAGACCAATCAAACGAATAGCCTGCACTCAATTGATCTGTAAATTGAAAGCCAACAAGCATTCCGGCAGCAGCATTAGACCTCCACATTGGCGCTAACCAAAATTTATTCTTTATTAAAAATTGTGCGGTAAGATCTAACTGAACAGGGGCACCGTTTGTTAATTTCACTAAAGAAGTTGGTTTAAAAGTAAGGTTTTCATTCATTTCAATTGCCACTCCACCAATCAAAAAATAGTGCCTTTTTTCACTTGCTAAATCTGTACCACCAGTAACCACATTTGACGAGTAATTATTTTCAAGTAATCGAGGGGTTGATAATCCAATGTACCAGCGAGTTTTACTGTAATATATCCCAAAACCAAAATTTGGTAAAAATTGACTTTCTATATTATTATTAAAAGCATTATCTCCCGCTGTTTCCGTTTTTAAAGCTGCAAGTGATCCAGACATTGCACTTCCTCCTCCTTTAAGGCCAATAGCTAGCTTCCCACCACCCTCACCAAAATGAATTTTATAAGCCAAATCTAAGTAAAAACTAGTCATACTAATTGGTCCTACCCGATCATTAACGCAGCTCAATCCCACGCCAAGGTTATTGTTCATTATTGGGCTGTGCAGCGTTAGTGTTTGTGTAGTCGGCGCACCATTAAAGCCTACCCATTGCGACCTGTGCAATGCCGTTACTGTAAGTGCATCTCGGCTACCTGCGTATGCCGGATTAACTCCAAGTGTATTAAACATATAATGCGTATACATAGCGTCTTGTTGCGCACTCGCATTAAAGTTAAATACAATTATTAGTACTAATAAATAAATCCTGTTCATACAATATGTCTTTAATTATTCTAGCTCGATCCCAATTGGTTATCGATTTAGGTAAATAAAACCTTTAAAAATTATTGGATCACCACCCGTGGTAGTTCCAAAATTAAAAATGTAGAAGTAAGTTGCTACCGGCAATTCATTGCCTCTACTTGTTCCAAATTGATTCGTTCCATCCCAATCATTTTTATAGTCTTGAGATTCATAAACCTTATTGCCCCACCTGTTGAGAAATAGCACCTCTCTCTTATCATAATTATTGAGCCCTCGTATCACGAAAACATCATTTACACCATCTCCATTTGGAGAAAAGCCTTCGGGTATAAATAAATCTTCATTGCACAGGTTGTTATTATCCGGATCACAAGCATCAAAAGGATTACTGCCATTTGCAATTTCTAATGAATCTGTTAGTCCGTCTGAATCACAATCAACATTGGCAACAATAACTACTGTTATGTTATCTGGGTCATAGGAGCATGGGTCAGTCGCATCGGTTCCATCATCAAACTCATTTGCATTCGTTACTCCATCACCATCACAATCAACAGTGGTAGTAATTGGTAGAGATATACTCGCGTTTTCATAGGAACAAGGATCTAGCGGGTTGGTAACATCAGAAGTTTCAATACCATTGGTCACGCCATCTCCGTCACAATCTAAAGTATTCCATAATGAGTCTGGGGCGACACTTACGCTTGATAAAAAGAAAGAACACGGATCAAACATGTCTGTACCATCTACATATTCATCAGAATTAATTATACCGTCACCATCACAATCACTCGCTGATACAATAGAAACAGTGATACTAGTTGGTAAAAAGGAGCAATCGTTCAATGGATCTGTAGAATCTAAAAGCTCATCCATATTTATGACACCATCTCCGTCGCAATCTCCAACATTCCACATGGCACTTGCGGGTAATGTTGCGTCTGATAAAACAAAAGAGCAAGAATCACTTGGATTTGTTCCACTATTGATTTCTGCCTCATCAATAACACCGTCACCATCACAATCAATACCTGCTGTAATGGGTAAAGAAATACTGGTTAGCACATAAGAGCAAGCATCAAACGGATTGGAACCGTCAGAAAACTCGTCTGCATTAGATACTCCATCTCCATCACAATCATTTATTGAGGTAATGGCAATAGAAATACTTCCATTTAAAAAGGAACAGTCATTAAGAGGATCCGTTGCATCCGTCAGTTCTGTTGCATTGGTTACACCATCACCATCACAATCTGAAACCAACCACAAAGAGTCAGGCGCTAAGGTTATACTTAAAAACCTAAACGAACAGGAATCTAATGGGTTGGTGCCGTCAGTAATTTCATTACTATTGGCTACTCCATCACCATCACAATCTGCCCCATTCCATGAAACATCAGGTGCTGTTGTCGCACTTGTTAATATAAAGGAACAGGGGTCTGCAGGGTCTGTACCATCAGCAAATTCATCCGCATTGGTAACACCATCGCCGTCGCAGTCTGACACAGAAGTTACGGATAATGAAATACTGGATTCCAAGAAGGAACAATCATCAAATGGATCTGTGCCATCAGCAAATTCATCCGCATTGGTTACCCCATCTCCATCGCAATCCGATGTAGAGGTTATTGCTAAACTGATACTTCCCAGTACAAATGAACAATTGTCCAAAGGATCCGTTCCATCGATTACTTCGTCACCGTTAGTAACTCCATCGCCATCGCAATCCGTAGCAGTCCAAGCTGCATCAGGTGCTGTTGTAGCACTCGCCAAAACAAATGAACAAGGATCGGTAGGTTCCGTACCATCAGTAACTTCATCTCCGTTAGTAACACCATCGCCATCACAATCTGCCGCATTCCAAGCAGCATCAGGTGCAGTTGTTGCACTTGTCAATATAAAGGAACAAGGATCAGTAGGATCCGTGCCATCGGTAGATTCATCCGCATTGGTAACCCCATCTCCATCGCAATCTGATGTAGAAGTTACTGCTAAACTAATACTGCCCAACACAAAAGAGCAATCATCCAATGGATCCGTACCATCGGTTATCTCCTGACCATTGGTTACACCGTCTCCATCACAATCTGCCGCATTCCAAGCAGCATCCGGTGCGGTTGTTGAACTTGTCAATATAAAGGAACAAGGATCAGTAGGATCCGTGCCATCGGTAGATTCATCCGCATTGGTAACCCCATCTCCATCGCAATCTG
>JABJPZ010000190.1 GCA_018663635.1 Crocinitomicaceae bacterium | reverse complement strand
TGCGTGTAATACTGCGCAAAGGCCTGATCAAAATCAGACCACGGAATGACCGTCGATAATTTTAACAAAGGATCCTGTGTATCAAGTTGCAACAATAAGTCAGTGCCAAAAAGGTTGGCTTGATGTCCTACCGGAGATTGTGCTCGCATTGATTCACCATTTTGACCAGAAAGTGTACAGTTATTATGCCTTTCTTGGTTGATAGGGGGTGACTTAAGTTGCTCCTTTCTAATGGTTATCAGTACCTTAGCGGTTTTCAGGGTTGACTAACTACAATATGAACGGATTTATAGTGATTGAAGTCACCCTTGTCTTATGAGCAATATGTTATTTATAAGCTGTTCGTCCCTTCCATTTCTGATAATTCTGTGGAACACTCAAGGTTATCAACCGGCTTAACAAGTTAGCTAAATTCCATGACTGGCACCGAAAGATAATAATTTTGGGTATCCATTAATGAGTAGATTCCTAAATATCACGTAAGGTGTTCACGAAGTTTTTTTGCGATAGGTATCTCAGCTTCTATAAAACATTTTTTACCATCCCCCATTGCTTTTACAATTTTACGGACTGCTCCCACTAACATTTGCAAACCAAGGGGTTCAATTGATGCCGCTTGATCTGAGCCATACATGCTCCTATCAAGAGTGATATGACGCTCCAAAGACGTAATTCCTAATGCTGTAGCTGCATAAGAAATCGCCAAACCAGATTCATGTCCACTATAGCCAACATTACATTGGTACTTTTCTCTTAAGGTATGAATAACATTCAGATTAGCATCTTTTGTTTTCATGGGATACGTTGAAACTGTGTGCATTAATTCAAATGAGCAGTTAGCGTTTCTAAAAATATCGACCGCTTTTTGAATATCCTCATAAGTCGACATTCCTGTTGAAATAAACGTATGCTTCCCCTCTTTAGCAATCATTTCCAGTAGTTCATGATATACGATCATTGCTGAAGCGACTTTGTTAAATTTACAGTCAAACTGCCGTAAGAACTGCTGACTATTTAAATCCCAAGCTGAAGCAAACCATTCAATGCCTTTCTTTTGGCAATATCGAGCAATTTCTCGATATTCTTCCAAGCCAAATTCAAGTCCTGCTTTTTGTTCGCGCTGGGTTGTGCCCCATGGACTTTCTCTAGGTGAGTCTAAAAAATCTTGAGTATAGACCAGATTAATATCACGTTTTTGAAACTTAACGGCATTACAGCCGGCAATAGCTGCAAAATCTATGAGTTTTTTACAAATTTCTAAATCGCCATTATGGTTAATTCCTATTTCTGCAATAATGAAAATAGACATGTCATTTCTCAGTTTGAATAAAGTATTTCAATAAAATCAAGTTCTAAAACTTCTTCTAATAATTTTCTCACTACACCTGTTCCTCCATTGCAGTTTAACACAATTGTTGCTAATTCTTTAATTCGAGGATGGGCATCGGCAGGGCAGATTGCATATCCGCACATCTGCATAGCTTTAAAATCGTTTAGATCATTACCCACATATAAAGTACGATTTAAATCAAAACCTGTCGTTTCTGAAAGCGAAGCAAGTGCATCAACTTTATTACTGACTCCCTGAATAACAGGTACTTTAAGTTTTTTCGCTCGAGCAGTAACAACAGGGTTTTTTTCTGTAGAAAGAATGAAACTCGGTTTTTTAAGTTTCTGTAAAACATCAAATGCCAACCCGTCAGCACGCGAACAAGTCACCCATTCTTTACCACTTTCATCTAAATGAACAAGATTGTTAGTTAATACCCCATCAAAGTCGAAAATAAAAGCGACAATTTCATCTAATGGGATCTTTTTCTGCATAGAGTTTTAAAAAATCTGTATTTACACTAATATTTGTTAAATAATTTCCAAATTTATTGGAAAAATCGACTTGGCGTTTGAAACTTCTTTGGCATATTAAGTATTTTGGTTAATCCTTTTGATCATAGGTGGAGCTTTTGGCAACATACCTTTCAATTCCATGAATTTGTTTTTCGATTGT
>JABJPZ010000189.1 GCA_018663635.1 Crocinitomicaceae bacterium | reverse complement strand
CTTCGCAATAGATTCTTCCATCTTCTGCTTTTGTTCTTCAGCCAAATCAGAGTCTACTAATATTCTACCAGAATGCTCAACAACAATGATTTTCTTTCTTGCAGCGATATCTAACTGTCTTTGTGGTGGAATTTTAATAAAAGACCCTCCTGAAGCACCTCTTTCAACAGGTACAACTGCTAATCCATTTTTAGACCCACCTCTTATCCTTGAATAAGCCTTCAATAGTCTTTCATCCACGAAACCCGCTGCTTCCTCAGACTTCTTAAGTAAAATACCCTCTTCTTTTTTAGTCTCTGCAACAATTTCCTCTAATTCTTTTTTCTTTAAATCGAGGTCCTCATTTCTTTCTTTAACAAGCTCCGCAGATGACGCAAGGATTTCGTTTTTATCAGCAATTTTTGCTTGAAACTCTTTTATTCTTTTCTCAGACAACTGAATTTCAAGATTTTGGAACTCTAGCTCCTTCGTTAAAGAATCAAACTCTCTGTTATTTCTAACATTTTTTTGTTGTCCTTCGTACTTTTTTATAGCTGTTTTTGATTCCTCAATAATATTCTTCTTTGCAGCTAAATCCTTATTCAGATTATCTATTTCAGTTTGAATTTTTTCAACTCTGGTGTTCAGACCAGCTATTTCATCTTCAAGATCCTCTACTTCAAGAGGAAGCTCACCTCTTACCGTTCTAATATCGTCTATTTTCGAATCTATGATTTGAAGATCAAATAACGCCCTTAGCTTCTGTTCTGGACTGCCTTCTTTTGCTTTTTTAGCCATCTTGTTACAAATAATTAACTGGATTGGTACTTACCTCCGTAAAATGAACGGCAAATGTACTAAATTTTTCTTTTAGCTTTTGCACAATTAGTTCGGTAGTATACTGTTCAGATTCAAAATGTCCAATGTCCGCTATAATGATTTTAGAGTCTGCATCAAAAAACTGATGATATTTGTAATCAGCAGTAATAAAAATATCAGCATTTTGTGCAATAGCAGCACTTAGCAAAAAGGAGCCAGCCCCACCACAAACCGCTACTTTTTTAACCCTTTTATTTTTGTTTGCAGCTGTATACTTAATTACCCCTGAATTAAAAACTGTTTTTATTTTTTTCAAAAAAGACAATACCTGTTCGGGGGTTTTCAATTCTCCTATAATACCAGAACCGACTTCTGGGCTTTCATTATCCAAGGCGACGAGATCATAAGCAACTTCTTCATACGGATGCACAAGATTAACCGCATTCAATAACTTTCTAATTCCAGCATTTCTAACCACAACTTCAATGCCTACCTCAGGCTCTTTTTGCTGAGTTCCTACTTCACCAATGTAGGGGTTTGTTCCAACTAAAGCTCTAAACGTGCCAATTCCCTCTGTATTAAAACTACACTGATCATACTTACTAATATGCCCGGCACCTGCATCAAACATTGCCGTCCTTACCTCATCAGCATGCTTAATTGGAACATACACCGTTACTTTTGACAACATATTTTTTTTGTTGAGTAAAATATTTTGATTTACTAACCCTATTCGATTAGCAATTTCTTGGTTTACTCCAGTCTTAATATTATCCAAATTCGTATGAATCGCATAAATAACAATGTCATTTTTTATGGCTTTAATTATAGTACGTTCAATATATGTTTTGCCAGTAATGGACTTCAATCCTCCAAATAAAATTGGATGATGTGCTATGACCATATTGCAATTTCTTTGAATTGCCTCATCTATAATCTTCTCAATACTATCCAGACAAACCAGAACTCCTGTAATTTCCAAATTACTATCTCCTACCAAAAGCCCAGAATTATCATAAGGTTCCTGGAATTGTAACGGAGCCCATCCTTCTAAAAAATCAATAACCTCTTGTATTTTCATTAATCTTTGTTATACCACAATAAAAATGCAGTTTTGTATGTAATCCTGTAAAGATAACTAATGAAGGTCATTCGTTACATATTATTTCCCGTTTCAATTCTATATGGATTGATAACCGCCTGTCGTAATTTAGGGTTTAATATTGCTGTATTAAAAAGTGTGAAATTTGACCTTCCAGTAATCTCAGTCGGCAATTTATCTGCAGGTGGAACTGGGAAATCCCCTCACATTGAGTACTTGATTAAGCTACTTATGAACGAATTCAATGTAGCGACTTTGAGTCGCGGCTATGGACGTTCGATTAGTGAATTTCATATCGTTGATGAAAATTCAACCGTTATTCACTGTGGCGACGAACCACTTCAATTCAAAAACAAATTTCCTACCGTTCCAATTGCAGTGAATAAAAACAGGGTGCTAGGTGTTATCGAACTTTTAAAGAATAAACCCGATGTTAATTGTATTCTACTTGACGATGCATATCAACACAGATCCATAACTTCAAGCTTTAGTATCTTACTAACTGAGTTTGATCGTCCTTTTTTTAAAGATTGCATGCTGCCGACGGGAAATCTAAGAGAATGGTCACTAGGGAAGAAAAGAGCAGATGTTATTGTAGTGACCAAATCTCCCGAGCAATTAACCAATGCCGAGAGAAGCATTTATATTAAAAAAATAAATCCTGAGCCGCATCAGTCCGTATATTTTTCTGCGTTAAAATACGGACAAATAGCACCCATGACTACCGGCGAAAGTTTTGACAACTTGTCGATGTTAAAACAATATCAAATTTTACTCGTTACGGGGATTGCCAATCCAAAGCCTCTTGTTTCAAAATTACATTCAGAAGGAATAGATTTTAAGCACCTGAAATTTAACGACCATCATCCATTCAGACAAAAAGACATTCAACATATTCGAAATATATTTGATACTTTTGGCGCACGTAAAATTATCTTAACGACAGAGAAAGATATTCAGCGCTTGAGGTTGGCTGATAAAAATAAAAAGTTAGCCATCCACTACATAAAAATTGAAGTAGAATTACTTGGTGACGAAACTGCATTCGAAACCCAAATAATAAATCATGTTAGAAAAAATAAAACTAACAGCAACGCACTTAGCTAACATTACCAATTATCACCCTAAATTTGGTTTGATTCTGGGAACTGGCTTGGGCGGGTTAGTAAAAGAAATTGAAACTGAATTCGTTATTCCCTACGAAGAAATACCCCATTTCCCGGTATCGACAGTAGAAGGACATTCCGGACAATTAATCTTTGGGCAATTAGGTGGGAAAAGAATCGTTGCGATGCAAGGACGATTTCATTTTTATGAAGGGTATAGCATGAACGAAGTTGTATTCCCTGTTAGAGTAATGAAATTTTTAGGCGTGGAAACCTTATTTGTTTCTAACGCTTCTGGTGGAGTAAATCCAGCTTTTGAAATAGGAGAAATAATGATTTTGAATGACCATATCAATCTCTTTCCTTCAAATCCTTTAATTGGTAAAAACATGGATGAGCTTGGGCCAAGATTTCCGGACATGAGTGAGCCCTACTCAAAACGGCTCATCAAACAAGCCAGAAAAATTGCAGAATCTCATAATATTCGTGTTTCAGAGGGAGTTTATGCAGGTTTAACAGGCCCAACTTTAGAAACCCCAGCCGAATATCAATACGTAAGAAACATCGGTGCTGACGCGGTAGGAATGAGCACCGTTCCAGAAGTAATTGCTGCAAAACATATGGGGATGGAGTGCTTTGGGGTATCGATCGTATCAGACCTGGGTGTTGCAGGAAAAATTGTTGAAGTTACCCACGAAATGGTTCAGCAAGTAGCACAAGAAGCAGAACCTAAGATGACTACAATTATGTCTGAATTAATCGAATCCCTTTAATGCACATGGAGTCAGTTTACGACAAATACGAAATAGTTATTGGTTTGGAAGTGCATACGCAACTCCTAACCAAGAGTAAAGCTTATTGCTCCGACACAAATGAATTTGGAGCAATCCCCAATACCAATATTGGACCAGTATCTCTTGGACTGCCAGGAACACTTCCGAAAGCAAACAAAACAACCATTGATTTTGCTATTAAATTAGGTTTGGCATTAGAGTCAACCATTACTGAACAAATGCATTACGATAGGAAGAATTATTTTTATCCAGATCTTCCTAAGGGTTACCAAATTACTCAAGATAGAACGCCAATTTGTACAGGAGGAAAACTGCTCATCAAAAACGCTGAAGGAGAAGATAAATACATCAACATTACGCGTGTTCACATGGAAGAAGATGCTGGTAAAAGCATTCATGATCAAGATCCATATGACACATTAGTTGACCTGAACAGGGCGGGGGTTCCTTTATTAGAAATTGTTTCAGAGCCCGAATTAAAATCATCGACTGAAGCATATAATTATCTAACAGAAGTCAGGAAACTTGTTCGCTACTTAGACATATGTGATGGTAATTTAGAAGAAGGAAGTATGCGTTGTGATGCAAATATTTCTGTCATGCTTAAAGGAGCAATTACCTTTGGAGAGCGCTGTGAAGTTAAAAATATGAACTCCATTAGAAATGTACAGCGAGCAATCGATCATGAATTCAAACGACAAATCGATGTAATAGAAAATGGAGGTGCTATTTCTATGGAAACAAGAAGTTTTGACGCTGTTTCTGGCACAACTTCTTTAATGCGAAGCAAAGAAGAAGCCCATGATTATCGATATTTTCCGGAGCCAGATTTGCAGCCTTTAACACTTACAACAGAATATATAGAAAGTGTAAATAAGATAATGCCTCCTCTACCCAATGCCCTTTTCAAAAAATACACGACTGAATTTTCCTTGTCAGATTACGATGCATTGAACTTGACAGAATCTAAAGACATTGCTTTATTCTTTGAGGAAATAATAAAAGAAACCAATAACTACAAAGCTGCAGCTAATTGGGTTATGGGAAGTGTAAAGTCTTACCTAAATCAAAATGCTATAGAAATCAATGAATTTCCACTAAGTGCTATTAAATTAGTAGAAATAATTAAATTGGTTGATGAAAAGTTAATTTTGAACTCAACTGCAGAACAAAGGCTTTTTCCTGCTCTGCTTGCCAACCCGAATAGAACGGCGCAGCAATTAGCAGAAGAAAATGACTGGCTAATTAAGAATGACCTCGATGAATTGGAAGAGATTGTTAAGCGTATTTTAAACAATCATCCTACTGAATTCGAACGACTCAAAAATGGTGAAAAGAAACTCATTGGCTTTTTCTTAGGACAAACAATGAAAGCATCAAAAGGAGCCGCTAATCCAAAAACTGTGACACAAGTCATTAATAAATTAATTTGAATGAAGTATTGGTTAATTTTTAGTTTAATAATTCT
>JABJPZ010000188.1 GCA_018663635.1 Crocinitomicaceae bacterium | reverse complement strand
TTTTCACCTGAACCCGTTAACACAACAGCCTTAATGGCCGCGTCTTTCTCTGCAGATTGAAACGCTTCACTCAATTCTGTAATGGTAGCTGAATTTAATGCATTAAGCTGTTTAGGCCTGTTAATTGTAATTGTACAAATGCTTTCTTCTGAATCTACTAGTATATTTTTAAAGCTCATCTTTTTGATTTGTTAGCATTGGCAAAGAAACAAAAAAAGAAGTTTCTGTTGGCGGAATTGTTTCAAACCAGACCGTTCCATGATGATTTTCAATAATACTTTTAACCATCGCCAGACCTAAGCCAGATCCAGAGGATTTAGTAGTAAAGTTTGGTACAAATATTTGCTCTTTTTTGTCTTTACTAATGCCTATTCCATTGTCTTTTACTTGAATTATAACTGAATCAGCAGTCATCTCTACTACTACAATAATTTCACCCTTGCGTTCATTTGGAATGGCTTGAATTCCATTTTTTATTAGGTTATTAAATACCCGCGTTAGCTGTTCATTGTCTCCTGTGATTGTTAGCACTTCTTTCCCTGTATTATTGGTAAAGTTCAATTTAAGGTTTTCGGTTTCAGAAAAGAGCTCGCACGCCTCATTAACCAACTTAATTATATTTATTTCGCCGATATTGGCCTTCGGCATTTTAGCAAAATTTGAAAATTCATTAGCAATGGTTGAAAGCGTGTCTATTTGCCGAATCATTTTATCAGAAAAAGAAGCCATTCTTTCTTTAAAATCCGGATCGTCCGGGTCGAAAGATCGTTGTAAGTGCTGCACGCTAAGCTTCATGGGCGTGAGTGGGTTTTTTATCTCATGAGCAACTTGCTTCGCCATTTCACGCCAAGCACTCTCTCTTTCTGATTTTGCTAACTTTTCTGCACTGAATTCTAATTGCGTTACCATGTGATTGTATTCCGCTACAAGGGAACCTATTTCATCACTGCCTTTCCAATAGATCGGTTCATTTTTCTTGTTAATTCCAACACTCTTAAATCTTTCCTTTATAACGCGTAAAGACTTCGTAATGTAGTTGGAAAGCAGGTACGCCAATAAAATTACCCCTATTAGCATGGCTGCATAAACCACAATTAAAGAGGTAAGGAATTCACTGACTTCGCTTTTATTTGCCGCATCAGATCTTGAATACGGCAAGTTTACGATACAGATGTTGTTTCCGTTTCTGTTTTTTACATACGAATACGTAGATAAAAATTTAGTGTCACCCTGGACGTGCCCAATGACTACGTGTTCTTTTCTTTTGAGTTCTGTAAAAATACTATCGCTTATCGTTTGCAAATAGAAATTCGGGTCTTCTATTTCAATTTGTGAAGACATCAGAATCTCTCCACTCGTATTAAAAACATTGATCTCTAGATTATTGACATCGGCAATCTCAAGAATTTTGTCTGCAAAGTCTTTGATGTACGTATTCAAGTTTTCTTGAAGCTCACTGTCTTTTAAAAAATACTGTATGGTTGCAATTACCCTCTCTTCTTGTCTAGACAATCTTTTTTCGTGATAGACATCATTTTTTGCTTTGAAATGATAAATGGTGAATATGCCCGTTACCAACATGGACACGAGTATCATAATAACCATAGAAAAGTAAATTCTAGACCTTAGACTTGGGTTGGTAATTGACATAAATTAAAGTTACTATTTTCCCTAACAACAAAAATCACGCCTTATTAGAAACAAAAAAATCCTGCCTTAAATAAGCAGGATTTTATATTAACTAATCGGGTTTAGTTGCTAGTTTTTTAAAGCCTCGGCGCCACCAACAATCTCCAAAATTTCTCCAGTAATTGCTGCTTGTCGAGCTTTGTTGTAATGAAGTGTCAAATCTTTTTTCAGTTCACCAGCATTGTCTGTCGCCATGTGCATTGCTGTCATTCTTGCTCCATGCTCCGATGCGTGAGAATCTAGAATTGATTTATATAATTGAATTTTTAGTGACTTTGGAATCAAATCGGCAACAATTTCTTCTTTATTGGGCTCAAAAATATAATCACTAGCTGCATTGTTTTCGGCGGCATCTGGTGGCAACACAGGAAGTAGTTGTTCTGGAGTTACTTCTTGCACTGCTGCATTCTTAAACTTGTTGTAAACCAAGATTACTTTGTCATAAGATTTAGCAGCAAAAGCATCCATCAATGTTTGGGCTATGGGCGCCACCGTTTCAAAATTCACCGATTCCCAGACTTTTTCTAAATCTGACGGCAAATCTCCTTGGTTGGTTTCAATGCTTTTACTCTTTAATAAGTCGTTCGCTTTTTTTCCAATAGTCAAAATATGCACGTTATTATCTGCATACTCTTCTTTAATCAAACGTTGGCATTCTTTAATGATGTTACCATTAAAACCACCACAAAGCCCTCTATTGGAAGTGATTGCGACTAAAAGCACATTGTCGACATCACGTTGCGCAGAATACATTCCTTCAGAAGTCTCTAAGCTTTCGCATAAATTGCCGAGTATTTCTTGCAGTTTTTCCGCATATGGCCGCATATCAGTAATTGCATCCTGAGCCCTTTTCAACTTTGATGCAGAAACCATCTTCATTGCTGAAGTAATTTGCATCGTTGAATTAACGGAGGTAATTCTGGTTCGTATTTCTTTTAAGTTCGCCATTTAATCTGTTTGAATGTTAAAGGTTATTCAAGCAAACATTAATGTTTTGCAGTCAATTCAGCTGCTGCACTTTCAATTGCTTTAATTGCATTGTCGGTAAGCTTTCCTGACTTTAATTCACCCAAGACATCATTGTGTTTGGACCTCATGTAATCCAGGAATTCTTCTTCAAATGCTTTCATTTCTTTTACAGGCACTTTAGAACATAAGCCTTTAGTACCAATATAAATAATCGCAACTTGTTCTTCAACAGGCAGCGGAGAACCTTCGTTTTGTTTAAGAATTTCTACGTTTCGAGCACCTTTGTCTAGCACAGCCTTTGTCGCTGCGTCTAAATCTGAACCAAACTTAGAAAAAGCTTCTAATTCTCTATATTGTGCTTGGTCAAGCTTCAAAGTCCCTGCTACTTTTTTCATTGATTTGATTTGCGCAGAACCACCAACCCTAGATACTGAAATCCCAACGTTAATCGCTGGTCTCACACCTGAGTTAAACAAATCAGACTCAAGGAATATCTGGCCATCTGTAATTGAAATAACATTGGTAGGAATATACGCAGATACATCTCCTGCCTGAGTTTCAATTATCGGAAGTGCTGTTAATGAGCCTCCTCCTTTAACCATTTTCTTCATGTTTTCCGGAAGGTCATTCATATTTGATGCGATTTCATCTGATGAATTCACCTTTGCCGCTCTTTCTAACAGTCTGGAATGCAAGTAGAATACATCTCCGGGATATGCTTCACGTCCTGGAGGTCTTCTTAATAGCAACGAAACTTCTCTATATGCTACTGCTTGTTTTGATAAATCATCGTAAACAATTAATGCAGGTCGGCCCGTATCTCTGAAGTATTCACCAATCGCCGCTCCTGTAAAAGGGGCATAAAATTGCATTGGCGCAGGATCTGCAGCATTTGCCGCAACAACAACCGTGTAAGCCATTGCTCCCGCTTCTTCTAATTTCTTAACAATACCAGCAACTGTTGAACCTTTTTGGCCAATAGCTACATAAATACAAAATACCGGTTCGCCAGCATCGTAAAATTCTTTTTGATTGATAATGGTATCAAGCGCTACCGTAGTTTTACCGGTTTGTCTATCTCCAATAATCAACTCTCTTTGGCCTCTTCCAATTGGAATCATAGCGTCAATTGCTTTAATCCCTGTTTGAAGTGGCTCATTAACGGGCTGTCTAAAAATAACCCCCGGTGCTTTTCGCTCAATCGGGAGCTCAAATGTTTCTCCTTCAATGGCACCTTTACCATCTATAGGATTTCCAAGTGTGTCCACCACTCTACCAACTAAACCTTCGCCTACATTTACCGATGCGATTGTTCCTGTACGTTTTACGGTGTCGCCTTCTCTAATCTCATCAGAACGACCTAGCAATACGGCGCCCACATTGTCTTCTTCGAGGTTAAGTACAATCGCTCTTAAGCCATTATCAAATTCTATCAGCTCTCCTAGCTGTACGTTTGTTAGTCCGTATACTCTTGCAATACCATCTCCTACTGCAAGTACAGTACCTACTTCTTCTAATTCTGTTTCAGATTTGAATCCTGCTAGCTCTTCTCTTAGGATTGCTGAAACTTCTGCTGGTTTAACTCCTGCCATTTTTTCTCTTTTAAATGGTGTAAACTAAACTTCGTTTCCGAGTTTAGTTTAGCTTAATTGTATAGTTACTGCTTCCAAGCAGCTCCTTTTTTAAATCGTTTATTTTCTTTGAAATACTGGCGTCAATCAT
>JABJPZ010000187.1 GCA_018663635.1 Crocinitomicaceae bacterium | reverse complement strand
TGCAGCTTTAATGAGACTCTCTTCTGAGGTCAACTTGATATTGGTAGACACGCTGAAAGCTGTGGATAAGCATTTTAAATAAAGCTCAAAACTAATTGAATATCTTCTTTCATAAAGTTCGATATTTGTCCCGCCTCGAGTACATTTAAAAGAAAGCCCTGTAACATAAAGTTGCAGGGCTTTTTTGTGTCTTGTTGAAAGCTAAAGCTAATGTCGCAAAGTTATTTGTCCTGTTAATTTAATAGCCTCATCATCAAAACGACATTTAAGAGTGTAGTTATAGATGCCATTTTCTGCAATTGTTCCATCTTTTGTCTTTTCATCCCATATAAAATCTGGATTGTCAGTTCTAAAGATTTCAGTCCCCAACTTATCTTGTAACGTAAACGAAAAATTTTCAGGCTTACAAGTGAATGAGGCTTGTAGTTGATATTTATCAGATGGTTCTGTGATTCTCGCTTTACAAGTTTCTTGAGAATACACTATTGCAGAAAAAAGAAGTCCGAAAATAAAAAAAGAAGTTTTCATATAAATGGTTTTCCTTTAAACGACTATTTCATTCTCATTATTGTCGGCAAGCTAAAATTGAAGAAATCATTTGGTTCGACAATGCAATCATTTCGAGTACTAAGAACCCTTGTAATCTTTTTGATTATGAGGGTTTTTTAGTTTGTTAACTGCATATTTAGACAACATATTGACATTTTAGCGATTGTTTAAGATTGGAATCAATTAAATTTTATCAAAATACCCAAGGTCAATTGCTTTTTTATATTTTTGAATTGTCTTTCGAAGTGATTTGATTGACATTGTTGCAAAACAAGCCGATGAGAAGGCTTCCACCTCTCAAAAGCATTAATCCTGTTCTCTTAGGAGAATGGGATTTTTTTGTACATTTTTCCTTCCAATATTAATAAATGAGAAAAGGAATCATATTTCTATTGCTTCATTAAAATTTTGGAAATGAGCGCCTATGGATGTCGGCACGGAGCTCCTTTCATGAAAATGGGGATTGACCAGATCTTTGTTTTTATCGACTTAGAAGAGGGTTGGCCATTCTGTGTTATATGACCAATCGATTAAATGCTTTGACCAATAGACACATACGTGTTTCATAAATCGAAACGGTATTAGTACCTTTCATATAGCATAAAACCACAGAGCCATGAAGAAACTGACGCTACTATTATTTATCTTAATGACAGTGCCTGCATTTGCACAAACAACAGCCATTCCGGATGCCAATTTTGAACAGGCCCTGATTGACCTGGGACATGATACGGGTGCGCCTGATGGCAGTGTCCTGACTGCGAACATCAGTGGTTTATTCTATTTGAATGTTGGTGGTAAATCAATAAGTGACCTAACAGGAATTCAAGATTTTACTGCTTTATATAATTTGGAGTGTTATAACAATCAATTAACAAATATTGATCTTACACAGAATTCTGATTTATGGTATCTGAATATTAATAACAATCAATTAACAAGTTTAGATCTTACACAGAATATTGCTTTATTGTCTTTGATGTGTGATGAAAATCAATTAACAAGTTTAGATCTTACGCAGAATACGGCATTGGACTTGATTGGTTGTTATAATAATCAATTAACAAGCTTAGATCTAACGCAGAATATTGCTTTATTGCATTTGGATTGTAGTTACAATCAATTAAGCTGTCTTAATGTTAAAAATGGAAATAATTCAAGTATAAGTTTGTTCTCCTCCAACAACAATTTCAGCCTATCTTGTATAGAAGTTGATGATGTGGCTTGGTCTACTGCTAATTGGACAGATATAGACGCAGGAGTAACTTTCAGTACCAATTGCAGCAATGCTTGTTCTGGCATTCCTACAACGACAGAAGAATATTCCAACCAATCCAGAAAATTAATCCGAATCCTTGATTTATTAGGCAGAAAAACTAATTTTAAACCCAACACACCACTTATTTATCAGTACGATGATGGGAGTGTGGAGAAGGTGATTAGGGAGCATTAATTCTTACCTACTTCTCTGCAATGGCAGTTTGATGCTTACCTCCACATAGTTAACAAAACTCAATGTTGAGGTTAGGTAACTGCAATTTCTTAATTTGCAACAAATATTAAATGATGAAGTACCTATACCTGTTAGCAATTGTTGCCCTGTTGGGGGCGTGTGGAAGTGATAGCACAGACACAATTGGCAACTCAACAGTCACAATTGGCAACTCAACAGTCACAATTGGCAACTTAGAAGTGATGACCAAAAATTTAGGATTGATGAATTGGGAAGATGCTAAAAAGGCTTGTGCTGATTTAGGAGATGGCTGGCGATTACCTACAAAAGATGAGTTGAATATACTATATCACAACAAGGATAAAATCGGCGGTTT
>JABJPZ010000019.1 GCA_018663635.1 Crocinitomicaceae bacterium | reverse complement strand
GCTTGAATTTCTAAGGGTAGCTTAAGAAGTCTTAAATAGTTAGAAACCGTTGACCGCTGCTTACCCACTTTGTCACTTAATTGTTCTTGAGTTAACTGACATTCGTCAATTAAGCGCTGAAAACTCAATGAAATTTCAATGGCATTTAAGTCTTCTCTTTGAACATTTTCAACAATGGCCATTTCTAACATGGTTTGATCGTTAGCCACTCTTATGTAGCATGGAACTTCTGTTAAGCCCGCAATGGTAGCCGCTCTGAACCTTCGCTCGCCAGAAATGATTTGATATCTGTTCTGACTCATTTTACGCAGTGTAATCGGTTGAATTATTCCATGCGTCTTGATAGATGCGGTTAAGTTAATCAGTGCTTCCTTTTCGAATCCTGTTCTTGGTTGAAATGGATTTGCTTCGATTTGTGTTAATGGTATTTCTGCAACGGAGCCAGTAACTTTTGTACTTTTAGAAGAGCTCGAAGACGACATTATGTCTGTTGCTGCACCCTCAATTAGTGCACTCAGCCCCTTACCTAATCCTCCTTTTTTAGAGTCCATTTTCTACTTCTATAATTTTGTCGTTTTCGTCAATTCTGGTCAGTTTGTTTTTTTGCAACACTTCTCGTGCCAGATTCAGGTAATTAATGGATCCTTTACAACTTGCGTCGTGAATGATTATAGGTTCACCGTAACTTGGCGCCTCACCTAATCGAGTGTTTCGGTGAATTATGGTGTCAAATGCTAATTGCTGGAAATGCATTTTCACTTCTTCCACAACTTGGTTGGCAAGACGAAGTCTGGTATCATACATCGTCAGTAATATTCCTTCAATTCCTAATTCAGGATTAAGTCGGCCTTGAACAATTTTAATAGTATTTAATAATTTACCCAGACCCTCTAATGCAAAATATTCACACTGTACGGGGATAATAACGGAATCTGCAGCTGTAAGAGAATTGATGGTGATTAAGCCTAAAGAAGGCGAGCAATCAATGATGATGAAATCATAATCGTCTTTCAATTTTTCTAAAGCGTATTTTAACAGCGTTTCTCTCTTGGGTAGATTGATTAATTCAATCTCTGCACCAACAAGGTCTATGTGCGCGGGAAGAATGTCAAGATTGGGTGATTTTGTAGTGAGTATTATGTCTCGAGGCTCTACATCATTAATCAAGCATTCATAAATGCTTGTTTTAACGTGTTTCGGGTCAAAACCTACCCCGGAAGTCGCGTTAGCTTGTGGATCTGCATCTACAATTAATGTTTTTTTCTCCAATACGCCTAAAGCAGCGGCGAGGTTTATAGATGTGGTGGTTTTTCCTACTCCACCTTTTTGATTCGCAATCGTTATTATTTTCGCCATGTCTTTTCCCGTTATCAATTAAGTACTTCAGATTCTCCAATCTCAAGTAAAGTCAATTTAGTACCTGCCTTTTCAAATTTTGATTTGGCCTCCTCTTTATTAATTTTAATGTATCCGAATGTGTCGTAATGAACACCAACAATGTTTTTGCATTTGATAAAGTCTGCACAAATAACCGCATCGTCAATTCCCATAGTAAAGTTGTCTCCTATTGGTAGGATTGCAAAATCTAATTGATGTTGCATCCCGATGAGTTTCATGTCCATAGTCAGTGCGGTGTCGCCGGCATAGTAGAAGTTTCCGTGTTCAGATTCAATAACATATCCTGCTGGATTAACACCGTAATTGCCATCAGGAAGAATGCTGGAATGGATGGCATTGGTCATTTTTACTGTTCCAAAATCAAAATTCCATTTTCCACCGTGATTCATAGGGTGTCCATCAAGTCCTTTTTGAGCAAACCACATACAAGTTTCATAAGGGGCAATAATTTTCGCCCCTGTTCTTTTAGCAATTCTCTCTACATCCAAAATGTGATCTTCATGTCCGTGTGAAACTAAAATATAATTTGCTTCAATACTGTCAATATCAACATTAGAGGCTAATTCATTGCCCGAGATAAATGGATCGAACAATATTTTTGTGGATCCAAAATCTATTAGTGTGCAAGAATGTCCAAAGAATGTTAACTTCATTATTTCCTGAATAAACCTATAGTGTAAAAATACACTACAAATGAAGCATAGCTCTTAGTTCGCCTTGCTAATTGTGAACAGATTTTTGTTTATTGGTCATTTAGCTGCTACTTTATCCACAAAAATGGTCGCATTATAATCGTATTATTGCTAGAAATTAAGGGGTTGCAGATGATGCTTCCTAGCAATTTAATGTTGATAAGTATGGTTACAATAGTTGTAGGAACGAATAGAGGGAACAGTAAGAGCGCTGAACTGGCCAAATTTTATGAAAAATCTTTTAATGAGAAAGAAATTTCTTGTCAAGTTTTGGATTTAAAAGTACTGCCTTCAGATTTTATTTTTACAGAGTGCTTTGGGCAAAGATCCGAGCAATATGCTCAAATTTTAGAAAAGTATGTCATTAATGCTGATAAGTTTGTATTTGTATTGCCTGAATATCATGGTGGTTTTCCAGGCATCGTCAAGAGCTTTTTAGATTCTTTTTCAGGCGATTTAATTGCTGGAAAGCATGCGGCACTGGTGGGTGTTTCGTCTGGAAGGGCTGGTAATTTAAGGGGGCTGGATGCATTTGCCGGAGTTCTGGGCTACATGCAAGTAGAAGTATTAGCCAACAGACCAAAGTTGAGTAACATTGAGGGAGTCCTTAAGGGGGGCGTTCTAGCTAATGCGGAGAATTTGGCCAAAGTTGAAAAGCAAATACTGCAATTGATTTCAATAATTTAGGACCAATAGGTTACAAGCAATGATAAGAATTAACCCAAATCATCGAATTTAACATCCGTTGTATAGCCTTGACCTTGATTCGAGTCGTTTTCTGAGTTGGAAGAGTAATTGGTGTCTAATTCAGGAAAATCTCCTTGATCTTTTAGTTCTTGAATCTTATCAATGGCCTCATCAAATCCTAAACTAAATTTTTCAAAATCTTCTTTGTATAGAAATATTTTATGTTTTTCGTAGTGCGATTTGCCGTCATGATTTGTTTTCTTCTTGCTCTCAGTAATGGTCAGGTAAAGATCGTTGCCCTTAGTAGTCTTCACATCGAAGAAATACGTTCTTTTACCGGCTCTTACAGCTTTTGAGAAAATCTCATCTCTATATGGCATTTTATCTTCCATCTTCCCTTAAATCATAAACACTTTAAACAAAACAGGCCTCTAACAAATTTAACATAAAATCCGGGAAATTAAAATTAATGGGCCTCTAATGTCAATACGTCTAAGTTTTTCGATAGTTAATCGTCGATAAGTAATTAATTATCAGTAAGTTGTTTCTTGTAGAGGGAGAAGTAATCACCCTTTTTGTTGAGTAAAGCTTGGTGCGTTCCTCTTTCTATTATTTTCCCTTGGTCCAAAACAATAATTTCATCAGCGTGCTGTATTGAGGAAATTCTATGGCTTGATATTATGGTGGTATTGTTACTCATAATTTCTTTTAAATTACTCAGTATAGCCGCTTCTGTTTCTGTGTCTACTGCCGACAAACAATCGTCTAAGAGCATTAATTTGGGCTCTCTTATTAATGCACGAGCGATGGATATTCGTTGTTTTTGACCGCCGGAGAGTGTTAAGCCTCGTTCGCCCATTACTGACGAGTAACCATCTTTAAAATCGATAATGTTATGATGTATATGCGCATTTACAGCAGCTTTTTCAATTCGATCCATTTCTGCGCCATTTTCTATTCCAAAGCTGATATTGTTAGCGATAGTATCCGAAAATAAAAATACCTCTTGAGGTACATATCCAATATTAGATCTCAAAGAACTCAACTCATAATTATCTAGAGGAATCCCGTCAAGTAGAATTGTTCCTTTTAACGGGTCATACATGCGTGCTGCAAGATCAGATACAGTTGATTTTCCGCTTCCGGTTCGACCGATGATAGCTAGTGTTTTTCCTGGTTCAATAACGAAGCTAATATCGTTTAAAACTTCCTTGTTGTCATTTGGGTAAGAAAACGTTACGTTTCGAAACTCTAATCGACCTTTTAGATTAGTTGCTTGTATCGGTCCTGATTCAATTTGAGGTTGTTCTTTTAAAAATTCATTGATTCGTTCTTGTGATGCTGCTGCACGTTGAATTATGGAAGTTACCCAACCAATTGAGGCGAATGGCCAAGTAAGTAGATTCACGTAGATGACAAATTGAACGATATCTCCGTAGCTTATATCTCCATCGATGGTTTTTATTCCTCCAACGTAAATGGTAATAATCGTACTTAAGCCAATAAGAAGTAGGATGATTGGCATGAAGAAAGCATTAATCAATACTAATTTTAATGAACGTTTTTTGTACTCAGTGCTTTCGTTTTGAAACGATTTGTATGCTTCCTCTTGGCGATTATAGGCTTTTACAATCCGAATACCAGAAAACATTTCTTGCACAAAAGTGGTCAGTTTTGATTGCTGGTTTTGTACTCTTTCACTTCGTTTGTTCATCGTATGGCTAACGAAGTAAATTAAAATAGACATGATAGGTAATGGAATAAGCGTCCAAAGCGTTAATTCAACACTTTTGTCTAGCATAAAAACAAGGGTGACTGTAAAAAGGCATATGAGGTTAATAGAGTACATAATGGCGGGTCCCAGATACATTCTAGCTTTGGTAACATCTTCAGATATACGATTCATTAAATCACCTGTATTGTTTTCTTTGTAGAAGCCAAGGTGCAGCCTTTGATAGTGATCGTATATTTCATTTTTCAAATCGAACTCAATCAGTCTACTTAATATAATGATGGTTTGTCTCATCATAAAGACAAAAACAGCTCTAAGAAGAGCTAGTGCCATGTATATCAGGATAATATTTAGTGTGAAAGGGAGAATGTTATCCGCGTAAAATATCTCTTTCGAATCGACGTTTGGATATTGTGCAATAAAAAATGTAAACTGATCAATGGCTTCCTGAACCTTAGAAGGCATAATCGCTTGAATAATATTGGAGGCAAGAATGAACAGAAATCCAAGTAAAATTCGCCCACGATACTTCCAAATATATTTGTTTAAATATGCCAGCGATTTCATAGAATCATATTCATTTAATTATACTACTTTTGCCCGAAGAAACTGGGCGCATTTGTGCGGACAAATTTAACGTTGTTTTTTAATATAAACAGGTAAGTAAGATGGATGTTCAGTCAATTACAGACGTGAAAGACAATAATATTCAGGTTTTAGGTCATATGTTGGACATGGGGCATGAGCAGGTTTTATTTTGTAATGATCCTAAATCAGGACTTAAAGCGATTGTGGCAGTTCACAATACGGTATGTGGCCCAGCTCTGGGTGGTACTAGAATGTGGCAATACGAAAATGAAGAGCATGCGTTGAAAGACGTTTTGCGTTTGTCAAGAGGGATGACCTACAAAAATTCAATTTCTAACTTGAATTTGGGAGGAGGTAAAGCTGTTATAATAGGTGATTCAAGAAAAGACAAATCAAAAGATTTATTTAAACGATTCGGAAAATTTGTTGATAGCTTAAATGGCAATTACATTACTGCGGAAGATGTTGGTATTTCTCCAGCAGATATGGTTTATGTCGCACAGGAAACACAACATGTTGCAGGATTACCCGGTAAAAGTGGAGATCCCTCACCCGTTACGGCATACGGGGTGTATATGGGAATGAAGGCTGCCAGTAAAGTTCAATTTGGCAATGATTCATTAGAAGGAAAAAGAATAGCTGTTCAAGGTGTGGGACATGTTGGTGAGTATCTTGTTGAACACCTTTCTAAAGAAGGTGCAAAACTTTTCATTTCTGACATTCATGAGCCAACACTCAGTCATGTTGCTACAAAATACGGAGCGGAAGTTGTTGGGCTGGATGACATCTATGATTTGGATATGGATATTTATGCACCGTGCGCACTTGGGGCTACCATTAATGATCGCACACTTAATCGTTTAAAGTGTTCAATTGTTGCAGGTGCTGCAAATAATCAGCTTGAAGATGAATTTGTACATGGTGAGGTATTAAGAGGTAAAGGAATTACCTATGCACCGGATTATTTAATCAATGCAGGTGGTGTCATGAATTGTTATGCTGAGGTTGTTGGTCTTGAGCGGTCAGAAGTAATGAAGATGGCTGAGAATATTTACAATACAACAATTGAAATAATAAACTACTCAAGAAAAGAGGGGATACCTACCTATTTAGCAGCCAATAGGAAGGCTGAAAAAAGAATTGCGGAATTATCCGCGTAACTATTTGAAACGTTCTTTAAAGTTATGCTCAACAGAAGGCATTTAAGAATTAAGGTATTGCAAGCATTGTATGCTTATTATAGATCTGACGGTAAGGATTTTTCAGCAGGAGAAACTGAGCTGTTTTTTGGAATCAATAAGATATACGAGTTGTATGTCTTTTACTTGCTACTTTTTGGCGAAGTCCGTTCTTTTGCTCAATATCGAATAGAAGAAAATAAGAAGAAAAAGTTGCCTTCAAAGCAGGATTTAGAACCGAATTTAAAATTTGTAAATAATTTTGTTTTCTCCTTGTTTTCTGATAATAAGCAGCTGAAAAAAGTAGCTAATAATCAGAAAATTAATTGGATTGGAGAGCAGGACCTGGTCAAGAAATTGTACTATCAAATTATCGAGGATGATCTTTATGCTGAATATATGGCGAGCGAATCATCATCACAGGAAGACGATAAAGCCTTTGCACTTAGAATATTTAAAAAAGTCATCGCTAACTTTGAGCTTATTCATAATTTCTTTGAAGAAAAGAGCATTTATTGGAACGACGATATAGACTTTACTTGCAGTATGGTTTTAAAAACAATTAAAACTTTTCATAGCGAATCTGATGCTGCCAGCCCAATATTGTCTTTATATAAGGATGAGTCTGATGAAAAGGAATTTGCACGCGTACTTTTCAGAAAGTCTGTAATGAATGATAAATCGAATCTCGATATAATTCAGAAATTTTCTCAGAATTGGGAAATTGAACGAATCGCGCTCATGGACATTCTTTTAATGAAAATTGCGTTGACAGAGGCACAAGAATTTGAAACCATACCCTTAAAAGTGACATTGAACGAGTACATAGATATTTCTAAATTTTACTCAACTCCGAAGAGTAATGGTTTTATAAATGGAATACTAGATAAAGCTTTCCAAGATCTCAAAAACAGCGGTGCAATTAAAAAAGTTGGTAGGGGCTTAATCTGATAAGTATGAAAAATTTTCTAGTGTATTGTTCGATTGCTATTTTATTTTTGGGCTGTAATTTAACTGATCAAAATCATCAGTATAATATTTCGGTTGATCTGATAGATCCCGAAAACCCGCCAATTTTTGAATTTGACGAACTTGATCACGATTTTGGAAATATTGCAATGGGTGAAAAGCTAACGCATTCTTTTGTATTCAAAAACGTAGGAAAATCTCCTTTATTGATTCATACTGTGCAGCCAAGTTGCCATTGTACGGTATTGAAAGATTGGCCTAAAGAACCTATTCCTCCTGGAGGGTCGGGTGCAATTACGGCGCAATTTGAAGGTAAATTCCAAGGGTCCAATACAAAGTCCATTTCTATAATGGCGAATACAAAACCAAATTTAACAAGATTAATATTAACCGCCTCAGTAGTTGGGGCAAATAAATAAATTGAATGAAACTATTACAAGCAGCAACAACAGAAGGTGGAGGGTTTGGAACACTAATTATGTTCGGATTAATTTTCGTGGTGTTTTATTTTTTTATGATTCGACCTAATCAAAAAAAGCAAAAAGCTGCAAAAGCTTTTAGAGAAAATTTGGATAAAGGAGATCGGATTGTTACAATTGGTGGAATTCACGGTAAAGTGGAGGCGGTAAAAGATACTACGGTTACAATAACAACCGAAGACGGAAGTAAATTGAAGATTGAGAAGTCTGCAATTGCATCAGAATTTACGGAAGAGGCAATTGCACAACAAACGAAGTAATTTGATAGTTGGAATCACGGGTGGTATCGGCAGTGGTAAGTCAACGGTTTGTTTAATTTTTGAGCTGTTTAATATCCCGGTTTATAATTCAGATGAAAAGGCTAAGTTCTTAATGAATTCAAGCCCGAATTTGATACAAAGTATTCAAGCGAATTTTGGTGTTGAAATGTATGTTAATGGTGCTTTGAATAAGTCAAAATTAGCTGACAAAGTTTTTTCTAATCCCGATGCACTAAGTCAGTTAAATGCGCTTGTGCACCCTGCGGTAGGAAGAGATTTTGATGAGTGGCAAGATCGGTTTGATAATGCCATCTTACTGAAAGAAGCAGCCATATTAATAGAGAGTGGCGCTCACAAGAAATGCGATAAGGTTATAGTAGTTGATGCTCCTGACGAGCTACGTGTTAAACGCGTCATGACCAGAGATCAGGTTTCTGAAAAAGAGGTTAGAGAAAGAATGAATCGTCAGTTGAATAGAGAAGATCGATTAAAATTTGCCGATTATATTATTGACAATTCTGGCGCTGAATTATTAATTCCTCAGGTTCAAAAAATTATTTCTGATCTAAATTAAATTTCAAGACTTAATCGTTTTATAACAGACATGATGTCAGAAAAAGTGACAGGATTGTGTCATATTTTCCATAAAATAGGCAAAATAGTGATTTTAAAAGCTGATGGCATTATAATTGGATAGGAAGAAATGCCTGAAACAGATGCATCAAACAGCATTAAATATATAGGCATTTAAAAAGAAGAAGAACAAGATAAAAATAAATAAAATGGGTAAAATTATTGGAATAGACTTAGGGACAACCAATTCTTGCGTTTCAGTGATGGAAGGTAATGAACCGGTTGTAATTTCCAACAGTGAAGGAAAAAGAACAACACCTTCAGTAGTAGCATTTGTAGAAGGCGGAGAGAGAAAAGTTGGCGATCCTGCAAAACGTCAAGCGATTACAAATCCAACAAAAACCATCTATTCAATTAAAAGATTCATGGGCAATAAGTTCAGTGAATGCACAAAAGAAATTGATCGAGTGCCTTACAAGGTGGTAAAGGGAGATAACGATACGCCAAGAGTTGAAATTGACGATCGAAAATATACTCCGCAAGAAATTTCTGCAATGGTACTTCAGAAAATGAAGAAAACAGCAGAGGATTTTTTAGGGCAAGAAGTAACGGAAGCCGTAATTACTGTTCCTGCTTATTTCAATGATTCTCAAAGACAGGCAACCAAGGAAGCAGGTGAAATTGCAGGATTAGAGGTGAAACGAATCATTAATGAGCCCACAGCAGCAGCTTTGGCTATGGAATGGACAAAAAGAATATTGACCAAAAAATAGTTGTTTTTGATTTTGGTGGTGGGACACATGATGTTTCAATTCTGGAATTAGGTGACGGTGTATTTGAAGTTTTAGCGACTGATGGAGATACACACCTTGGAGGTGACGATGTAGATGAAAAAATCATTCAGTGGCTTGCCGATGAGTTCAAAAAAGACGAAGGATTAGACTTAAGAAAAGATCCAATGGCTTTGCAAAGGCTAAAAGAAGCTGCTGAAAAAGCTAAAATTGAATTGTCTTCAACATCATCGACAGAGATTAATTTACCATACATTATGCCCGTTGATGGCGTACCTAAGCACTTGGTTAGAACATTGTCGAAAGCTATTTTTGAGCAATTGATAGCTGATTTAGTGAAAAGGACTATTGAACCTTGTAAAACAGCATTGAAAAATTCTGGATTATCTACTTCTGATATTGATGAGGTGATTTTAGTTGGTGGTTCTACTCGTATCCCAGCTATACAGGAAGCAGTTGAGAAATTCTTTGGAAAAGCGCCTTCAAAAGGTGTTAATCCGGATGAAGTTGTTTCGGTAGGAGCGGCTATCCAAGGTGGTGTGCTGACAGGAGAAGTGAAGGATGTGTTGTTGTTAGATGTAACTCCGCTTTCTCTTGGTATTGAAACAATGGGTGGTGTATTTACTAAACTGATTGATGCCAACACGACTATTCCAACTAATAAGTCACAGGTGTTTTCTACAGCTGCAGATAATCAACCTTCTGTAGAAATCCATGTGCTTCAAGGTGAGCGAGCAATGGCTACAGATAATAGAACCATAGGGAGATTTCAGCTTTCGGATATTCCTCCATCACCAAGAGGAATTCCTCAGATTGAAGTGAGCTTCGATATTGATGCGAATGGAATTATTCAAGTTAAAGCTACAGATAAAGCAACAGGAAAGGAACAGAACATTAGAATTGAGGCTTCATCAGGACTAAGTGATGATGAAATTGAAAAAATGAAGCAAGAAGCTGAAGCGAATGCTGATTCAGATGCTAAATTAAAAGAGGAAATTGAGAAGTTGAATCAGGCGGATGCATTAATCTTTCAAACTGAAAAAAGTCTGAAGGAATATGGTGACAAGCTTCCAGAGGATAAGAAAGCACCGATTGAAGAGGCTTTAGCAGAACTTAAAACTGCTCACGAGGCAAAGGATTTCGAAGGTATTGATACTTCAATGGAAAAGTTGAATACAGTTTTTCAGGCAGCAAGCCAGGAAATGTATCAGCAAACTGGAGATCAGCCGGGTGGTGAAGCAGATAGTGCACCAGAAGAAGGAGATTCAAAATCTAATGAAGAGGAAGTTACTGATGTAGATTTCGAAGAAGTTTAAGCAGAACTTTTAAACATATTCAAGCCCAACAAACTCTTAAGTGTGTTGGGCTTTTTTTTGCCTTCGAAATTTATTTCCTTTCAAAGAGTAAGCATAAGTTATAAATCTATTTACTCAGTATCAGAAACAATTCGCCAAATTCACACCAGAAAGAATCAATTGCCAACAATCTTGGCTCAAAAAAAGTAAAAACTTCAAGCCAATCATTTTTGTTGAAGATATTAACGCCATTTCGAGTTTTTGAAACACGAATTATCTGCTGTCCTGTTTCTGTACATGCTAAAGAGTCCCACTCCCATTCCTCATTTACTTGAGCATGGAATACCGTTTTTAGCTGAAGAAATTGCTCTAAAAAGAGTTCACGTATTCCTGCATCTTTATGCTGAAATTCAATTGAAATAATTGCTTGCTTATTGTCACAATCTAAGCGAAAATAGATATCATTCACGCCCGTCTTGTAATTAGACCAATTTACTTTTTTCCCCGAAGCAGAGCGATGTTTTGAAGTCATGAATTTTCCAAAGGATATCCAGAATAGTGATTTGCGTTCGCGCCGTTCTTCTTTTGAAAACATGCAGCTAAGTTAACCTTGTCAGCAGTAAATAGCGCATATACGAGAGACTATTACTCAAAATCATTAGTCAATAATTTGTAATTTAATTCGGTGACTACTTGGCAAAACTATCCGCTCATCCGCTTATTACTACCATTTTTGTTGGGAGTTTTGTACGGCATTTATACTGACGCAAGCTCAAACATGTGGGGGTGGGTAGCCCTTTTGTTATTTTTCATATTAGTGCTATTAACGAGAACCCGACTTCCCAAAAATTTACGTCTAAATTGGATTTTTGGACTAATTTCCAACAGTGCATTTTTTTGCATTGCTGTTGGGCTTGTGATATGGAATACAACAAAATTGCAAACAGATTACTTCGAACAATTTGAAGAAAAAACGGAATGGCTAATTGCACGAGTTAGTACCGATCCAGTTGAAAAAGAAAATTCTTTTCAAGTAAAGCTAGGGATTCAAGGCGTCTGGTTTGATAGCGTTTTTAAGAGTGCAAGTGGTCAAGTTATCGCCTATATCGAGAAGGATACGGCTGCCTATTTTAATTTGTGCTATGGGCAGCTTATCGCGATTCGACCTGTTTTTAAGCCCATTCAAGAACCTAAAAATCCGAGTCAGTTTAATTATAAAAAATACATGCGTTCCCAAGGTATCTATACATCCGGCTATGTAAATACAGATAATTATATTGATTTAGACATCAATAAGGGGAACCTGTTGTTTCAGTATGCAATAAGTATTAGAAAAAAATTCCTGTCGGTATTAAAAGAAAGTGGTGTAGAAAAAAGTCAACTGGGAGTAGCATCAGCCTTGATTCTCGGGCAAAAAGAACATTTAGACTCGATAACCATTCAATCTTATGCAAGTGCAGGCGCGATACATGTTTTAGCAGTATCTGGCTTGCACGTAGGTATTCTTTATTTAGTTCTTGATTTTCTCATGCAATGGCTTGGAAAGTGGAAGAAAGGCCATATTATTAAAATCATACTTTTGTTGTTGATTCTTTGGTTCTATGCTTTGCTTACTGGCTTAAGCCCATCCGTAATGAGGGCGACAACGATGTTTTCATTTGTAATCATTGCCTCAGGAGTAAGCCGAAAAAGCAACATTTATAATACGCTTGCCGCTTCTGTTTTTTTCTTGCTAATTATAGATCCATTTCTCCTTTTGCAAGTGGGGTTTCAGTTATCCTACCTTGCAGTCATTGGGATAATTTACCTTCAGCCAAAAATCTATCGGAAACTTCATTTTAAGAGTCAATTATTGAATTACATATGGAAGATATCATCGGTTTCGATTGCAGCCCAAATTGCTACCTTTCCTCTTTGTTTACTGTACTTTCATCAGTTTCCGATTTATTTTCTTCTATCGAATTTAGCTGTTATTCCGTTAGCTGGGGTAATCTTAATTTTGGGTCTTTCAGTTATTGTTTTGGGTGTTGTTCCGTTCATGTCGGGAATCTTAGGTTTTGTACTAAATAGTACTATTTGGTTGTTGAATAAAGCCATTATGTTGATACACTTTTTGCCCTGTAATGTTATTGAAGGAGTCCACATTTCTGGAATCGAATGTTTGTTGTTGTATCTATTTATAATGCTGATAATCGTTACGGTGAAGAAGAAGAAACTGGTGCCCTTGTATTTCAGTCTAGCGGTGATGATTG